>CAMCWG010000293.1 GCA_945882005.1 Bordetella parapertussis | reverse complement strand
ACTTCATCCACTTCATGACGGTGTCGCCATTGTCGCTACCAGTCTCTTTGACAGCCTTTAGGTAGAACGATACGGCGGAGTAGTCACCAGCCTGGATCATCGAAGGCTTGCGTTTCACACGGGCTTCGAATTTTTTGGACCAGGCGCGGGTCTCGTCGTTTTGATCCCAGTACCAGCCATCCGTAAATTGCATACCCTGAGTTACGTTCAAGCCGAGCGAGTGAATGTCGTTAATGAAAATCAGCAAACCAGCCATTTTCATTGTCTTGCCGATACCGAACTCGTTTGCAGCTTTGATTGAGTTGATCGTGTCGCCGCCTGCGTTGGCCAGACCTAAAATCTGTGCCTTGGAGCTTTGTGCTTGCAACAGGAAGGATGAGAAGTCAGACGAGTTCAGTGGCGCACGTACTTGTCCGACAACTGTACCGCCAGCGGCCTTGACGACATTGGCGGTGTCCCGCTCAAGAGCGTGACCGAAAGCGTAATCGGCAGTCAGGAAATACCAGGTTTTGCCGCCAGCTTTAACAACGGCTGATCCCGTACCGCGCGCCAGCGCAACGGTGTCATAGGCCCAGTGCACAGTGTAGGGTGTGCACTGTGAGCCAGTCAGATCCGAAGCTGCCGCGCCAATGGCGAAGAAAGGCTTCTTGCGCTCAGCGGCGATCCCGGCCAACGCGAGGTTGACGCCAGAGTTTGTGCCGCCAATCAACATGTCAATTTTTTGCTGATCAAACCATTCGCGGGCGCGCGCTGCTGCAACGTCAGCCTTGTTTTGGTGGTCGGCGAAAACGAGTTCAATTTTTTTACCGTTGATTTCGCCACCGGCATCGGCAATCGCCATACGAGCAGCTTCAATGCCACCGGCACCGTCGATGTCTGAGTAGACGCTGGCCATGTCGGTGATGAAACCGATACGGATAACGTTGTCAGAAATGTTTGCCATTGCTGGCTGTGCCAAGAGGCCGGCGCTAGCCAGCATCATTGAGGCGCTAAGAGTACGAAGTTTCATTTGGATAGCTCCAGAGAATCGCTGCAGAAAATAGTATTAAACCCCAAGCAACTCGTTTAGAACGGCTTGCTTGTCCTTGAGATCGGAGGCCGCGAAGTGTTCGACGATTTGGCCATGCTCCATCACGTAAAACCGGTCGGCCAATGGGGCGGCAAACCGGAAATTTTGTTCAACCATAATAATGGTGTAACCCTTTGATTTTAATGTTTTTATCATGCGTCCTAGTGCTTGGACGATCACCGGTGCCAAGCCTTCAGAAATTTCGTCGAGGAGCAGAAGATTCGCACCCGTGCGCAGAATACGGGCTACAGCAAGCATTTGTTGTTCGCCACCCGACAGGCGTGTGCCGGGAGACTGACGACGCTCAAGCAGGTTGGGAAACATCTCATAGATCTCGGAGAGCGACATACCGCCACCTAGCGCGCCAACCGGCGGGGGGAGTAGCAAGTTCTCTTCGCACGACAGGCTGGCAAAGATGCCGCGCTCTTCGGGGCAATAGCCAATTCCGAGGTGCGCGATCTTGTAGGTTGGCATGTCGATCGCTTCGGTTCCATGAATGCGTACCGAGCCGGTCCGTGATCCCGTGAGTCCGAGAATCGCACGTAGCGTGGTGGTTCTTCCAGCGCCGTTGCGACCAAGCAGCGTGACGACCTCACCTTTTTGCACAGTGAGGTTAACGCCGTGCAGAATATGCGATTCGCCGTACCAGGCGTTGAGTCCGGAGAGTTCGAGTGCGGGTGCGCTCATGCGTGCGCTCCTTCGAGTTCACCTTCAGTGGTGCCCATATAGGCTTCCATCACAGCGGGGTCTTTCGAAACGTGTGAATACGGACCTTCAGCCAAGACGGCGCCACGGGCTAATACTGTGATGGTATCCGCAATCGAGGAGACCACATTCATGTTGTGCTCAACCATCAAGATCGTGCGGCCAACGCTTACGCGTTTGATCAGCTGGGTCACCCGCTCAACGTCTTCATGTCCCATGCCTTGCGTGGGCTCGTCTAACAGCATGAGTTCCGGCTCCATCGCCAGTGTCGTGGCGATTTCGAGCGCGCGTTTGCGGCCATAGGGCAGGCTACCCGTGATGTCATTCGCAAAGCTGCCCAGATCGACTTGCTCAAGCAGTGCCTGCGCACGGTCATTCAGTTGGTTCAGGCGTTTTTCACTCTTCCAAAAGTGAAACGATAGTCCGGTCTCGCGTTGCAAGCCTATGCGTACGTTTTCAAGCACAGTTAGGTGCGGGAATACGGCTGAAATTTGAAACGAGCGAATGATGCCGCGCCGCGCGATTTGTGCGGGTCGGTCTTTGGTGATGTCAATGCCATTAAAGGCGATCGATCCTCTGGTGGGTGTCAGAAATTTTGTCAGTAAGTTAAAGCAAGTCGTTTTGCCGGCACCGTTGGGGCCAATCAGGGCGTGAATCTGTCCGCGCTGCACCTGCAAGGAGATGTCATTGACGGCGACGAAGCCGCGGAATTCTTTGGTGAGATGTTTGGTCTCGAGAATGATGTCGTTCATTCGCTTGTGCATCTGAGATGGTTTTAATTCTAAACAGAATTATCTCTCGGATGAGATGAAAACCTCAATTCGGGTTTGTCATAGGGGGTTTAACCCTTGGTCTTTTTTGAGTATTCACACAAGTCCGCGATCCCACACTGCGGACATTTAGGTGTGCGGGCGACACAGACGTAGCGACCGTGCAGAATCAGCCAGTGATGGGCATCGACTTTGAATTCGGCGGGGATGAATTTCTCAAGGCCGCGCTCAACCGCCAGGACATCCTTACCGGGGGCAATTTTTGTGCGGTTCGACACTCGGAAAATATGCGTATCGACAGCTATAGTGGGTTCGCCAAACGCGGTGTTGAGCACAACGTTGGCTGTTTTCCGACCTACCCCGGGCAAGGCTTCCAGGGCTTCGCGGGTACGTGGAACCTTGCCGCCATGCTGCTCAAGCAGCAATGCACAGGTCGCGATTACGTTTTTCGCTTTGGTTTTATACAGGCCGATCG
>CAMCWG010000292.1 GCA_945882005.1 Bordetella parapertussis | reverse complement strand
ACGCATCCCATCAATAAGTGACTGCTGATCTGCGAGATCAGCAAGAAAATTCGGACGGATTGAAGGCCCAACCATTGGATCCGCCGATTTGATGTGGATGCTGCCCTGCGACGTTGGCCGAATACCCGACACACCCATCGTCATGCCCGGTGCACTATCAAGCTTACGAATCGCAGCGTTTGCATAGCTGGCATGCATAAAGAAATATTGCACATCAGGTGTCGCGAATTCTGGACGCGTTTTGACAAAGCCTCGGACTAAACCCGTCCCTAAGGTCAGTATCCCTTTGCGCTGTAAAAAATACTGCAGGGCCGCAACACCGACACGCCAGCCTTGCGCAAGCTCATTCAGTGTTTGGGTATTTTTGACACGCCAATTCATGCGTGTCGCAAAGTGATCGATGTAGTTTTCACCCACACGCGGCGCGGCATGCAAACAGGGGATACCGAATTTCTGCAAGAGTGCGGGATTGCCGATTCCAGATAGCTCTAGGATTTGGGGCGTTTGTACGGCACCGGCCGCCATGATGACCTCTCGCTTCGCCGCAACCTCGTGTATGCCATCGGACTGCATGTAAGCAACTCCGCTGCAGCGTCCTTGCGTGAGCAAAACTTTAGTGACGTGTGCCCCGGTGCGCACAGTCAGATTTTTTCGACCACGTGCAGGTTGCAAGTAACCATCTGCCGCGCTCCAACGCTGCCCATTTTTTTGGGCCACCTGGTAGTAGCCAAAACCATCTTGGTCGACTCCGTTGTAATCATCGGTCAGTTTTTGACCATCCTGTACTGCTGCCTGTAACACGGCGTCAGCGATAGGATATCGTTCGCTCACATGATGGATATGCATCGGCCCTGACTTGCCGCGATGCGCACCGCCGGGCATATAGGTTTCAATTTTCTTGAAGATCGGCATGACGTCTTTCGCGGACCAGCCATGCGCACCTAGCTGCGCCCAGTGGTCATAGTCCTCGGGCTGTCCGTGTACATAAATCATGCCATTGATCAAACTTGAACCACCCAAACCTTTGCCACGCGGGATCGCAATGGTGCGTCCTCGGACGTTGTCCTCAGGCTCGGTCTCGAAGCGCCAGTTATAGGTTGGATCATTCAGCAACTTCGTGAAGCCTGCAGGAATATTCACCCACATGCTCTTAGGCTCACCACCTGCCTCAAGCATCAACACCGAATACTTCCCGCACGCCGTCAACCGATTCGCGAGCACACACGCAGCGGTGCCGCCACCTACGATCACATAATCAAATGTTTCCATTATTTTGCGACTCCCATAAAGTCCGCCATCATTTCAATCTGGCACTCAAGCATCGGAAGACCATACTGTATGCGACAACCCTTCGCTTGCGCCTGCTCAAGCAAGGGAGTCAATTTAGGCGTCATGATGATTTCTGCAACAATCTGCGTCGCAATTAGACGCGAAGCGTCCAGGGGCAACGGATCTTCCGCTAGCATCCCTACAGACGTTGCATTCACCACCAGATCAAAACCTACCGGACTCCCAGAACCCAGTCCTGTCTCAACGGCTGGGTATAAGCTCTTGATGCCTTGAAGAATCTGCTGAGCGGCCGCTTGTGTCCGATTATGAATCGACAATTTGCGAATGCCCGCCTGCGCGAGTGCGAATGCAATGGCCCGAGCTGCTCCGCCCGCGCCACACAGAAGTACCGTCAACCCCTCTGGCTTAAAGCCGTTTTGACGCAATCCTTCAACAAAACCTTTCCCATCAAGGATGTCACCAGCAATCGTGCCATCTGACTCGCGTCGCACAATATTGACCGCACCGACCGCGCGGGCCTCTGGCGTCACCACATCACAGAGTGCCACCATACTCGTCTTGTGTGGGATCGTAACCACCATCCCACCAAAATTCTTCATGCTTCGGATGGCCTGGACGAGATCAGCGAGTCCGGCCGGCGGCACATGTATCGGAACGAGCACTCCATCGGTGCCCCGGCGCTCAAAGACCTTTCGCATCGTTTGCGGGGTTTTTACCTGCGCGACGGGGTCCGCCACAATCCCGTAGAGTCGCGTATTACCGGTAATTTCGATCATAATGTCTCACTATCTACATCTCGTTCGTGTTTTTAGCAGTGTACCCATGAACCGATTCAAACAACTGTTGGGCATTCTAGGCTTACTGCTATGCCCCCTTCTTTTGTGGGCGGCTCCCGTGCAGCACCATTCCTTCAAAACATCTGATGGGGTCCGCCTCCATTATCTGGAAGCCGGGACCGGCCCGCAAACGATTGTCTTCATCCCCGGCTGGCTGATGCCTGCTGCGGTCTTCGAACAACAACTGCTTGGCCTGTCGAATCAATATCGTGTCTTAGCGCTAGACCCACGCTCGCAAGGCCTATCAGACCTCACCAAGCTCTCGCACGCACCGGCGCGCCGCATCAAAGATATGGACGAGTTTTTAAAGTTCGCAAAGGTAAAAGACTATGTCTTAGCTGGATGGTCGCTTGCAGTCCTTGAGTCGCTCGACTACGTTGCAAATTATGCACCAAAGGACCTTCGAGGATTGATATTGATCGACAACTCTGTCGGTGAAGGTCGCCCACCGGCTGGTCGCAAATCTAACTTCCAGCAAACAATGAATGACCCTAAAAAGCGTGCGCAATACATGCGCACGTTTAGTCAGGATATTTATCGTACGACACCACCGCCACTGATTGCGCAAGCTGTTCTGGACTCGGCGCTACGCGCACCAGCAAATGTAGCGATTCAGTTGTTGAATCAACCCTACCCGCGTGAGTACTGGCGCGAGACACTTGAGAAGCAAAAGATTCCGGTGCTCTACGCAGTCCGCCCCTGGCTCAAGGCACAAGCTGACGCGCTTGAACGCAAGCGTCCGGCAGAGCTCATCACAATCGCAATGTTCGACCAAGCCGGGCACGCTCTGTTCGTGGATGAGCCTCAGGCTTTCAACGATGTTGTCAGAGCCTTCAGCCAGCGCGCCTTCGCGAGAGCGCGCAAAACGCCCTAACGCCTGACAATCTGGACGCTTCGGCGCTCAGTTGT
>CAMCWG010000291.1 GCA_945882005.1 Bordetella parapertussis | reverse complement strand
TTTGATCTTCGGTTTTGCGCTGTCTCTCTTCACACCTACAAGTTTTGCCCAACGGGAGCTTCCCCCAATACCCGCTATTGTTTGGCCCGGCACGGCTGACTCAGACCCAGCTCGCTGGAGCGAGGAAGACATCACACTCGAGCAAAAATTCAAAACAGGCCGAGCGGAGGCCGTAGCTGCACATCAGGAAGCACAGAACGCCTGCAAAAGCATGCCTCTCGAAGATCAGCGCATTTGTATGGCACAGGCGCGAGTCGTGTTTGAATCCGAAATGGATGCGGTCCGACAGCGCTTTGGCGATTTTCGTTAATTAAAACGTCCTCGTGCGCCCGCCAGGCTGAATTTTCCAGCCCCAAACAACGCAATACAAAGGGCTCCGAACAGGAAGAAGGCTTGAAGCTCCAGAAACCAGCCGCCAGTTTTCGTGAGTTGAAACAGTTGATGGCTATGGGCTAAATAGACCGCAATGACCATATTAAAAGCCAGCACAAGGGCGGCGGGGCGGGTTAATACGCCTAGGATAATTAGCGCAGGTGCGACAATTTCGCCCACATAAACACCGTAGGCTAGGGCGCTCGGCCAGCCATTTGTTGCAACGAGTGCGCTTATCCCGTCAATGCCATTGATCAGTTTGTGTAGGCCGTGGATAAGCATCAACACACCAACGGTCAGGCGCAATATCAGTTTGCCGGCATCATCGAAACGATTCATTAAATGTCCTCTTTTGGGGGCGCCCCATTGCTTAGATTGAGTCGACTAGTTCAGGGGTTCTTAATGCTAACAGAGGGAGGCGCTACGCGAGGCAGATTTCTTTTGAGCGACGTTCATATTCCTCAGCGGTGTTAAGGATTTCTTTTTCGAGTATTCGGTATGATTAGCCCATAAAAGTCCAATAACAGGAGCACGCAGTGGATATGAATCACGCAGCAACACAGGAAAGTGAAGAAGCCAAGATGATTGTCGAATTGGTGGCTAAATTCGTCGATCAGGAGCTCATGCCTTTAGAGGCCGGAATCCTTAGCCGCGAGATCGCGGGTGAGCATTGCGCGTTGACCAAAGAAGAGGACGCAAGCCTTCGTGCGAAATGTAAAGAGTTAGGGCTCTGGGCGCTCGATGCGCCCGAGGAAATGGGAGGTGCAAACCTTCCCGCTGTCACACTGATGGCTCTCAACGAAGAACTAGGTCGCACTGTTGTGCCATTCACTTTTCCTCCTGATTCGCCAAACCTGCATATGCTCATGGCGACTGCAAACGAGCAGCAGAAGAAAAAGTATCTGGAGCCCTATGCAAGTGGTGATGCTAAATCAGCAATTGCAATTTCGGAACCCAATGCAGGCGGAGATCCGTCTGGAATGCTGACACGTGCTGTCTTGGACGGTGACGAGTGGGTCATTAATGGCCGCAAGATTTGGGTCAGTCGCATTCCCGCAGCCGATTTTGTTGTGGTGATGGCCAGAGTCGGCTCGGGCAAGAGGCACGAGGGCATTACCGCTTTTATCGTAGACAAAGGCACCAAGGGTTTTGAAGTATTGCGCGAGATTCCCATGCTCGCAGGGCATCGCACTTATGAGCTCGCGTTTGAAGACTGCCGTATTCCCAAAGAGAATTTGTTGGGGGAGGTCGGTGCGGGTTTCGCTCCGATGCAGTTGCGTTTGGTGATCCGTCGATTACAGATGGGCGCCTGGTGTATCGGCATGAGCCGCCGAGCACTTGACATGATGTGTACGCACGCCAAACAGCGTGTGACCTTTGGTATGCCTCTGAGCGATCGTCAAGCGATTCAGTGGTGGATCGCTGACGCCGCGATGAAGATTCACGCGTGTCGTTTAATGGTGCTCGATGCGGCTCGCAAGCAAGACCTAGGTCAGGATGTTAAGTTCGAAGCGTCGATGATCAAAGTGTACGCAACCGAGATGGCTGCTGAGATTATCGATCACGCCATGCAGACGTTTGGTGCGATGGGTGTCACCAAAGAGATGCCCTTACATTTGATGGCACAACGTGTGCGCGTCATGCGCGTCTATGAGGGCCCGTCTGAAGTGCATCGCATGTCCATCGCCAAAAAGATTTTGAAAGAGGCTCGCTAGTGCGAAAAAATACGCCTCTAGACGGCATCACTGTCATTGATCTCACACAGATTTACCAAGGGCCCTACGCAACCTTCTTGATGGCTAAAGCAGGGGCAGATGTCATCAAGATTGAGCCTGTCAATGGTGAGCCCTCGCGCATCCGGGCGAAGGTAAGTGGCAGTGCTTCGTTGCCGATGGCGATGCTCAACACAAATAAGCGCGGGATCACGCTTAATTTGAAGACAGAACGCGGATGCGCTCTTTTTAAAGAGATGGTTAAACGCGCTGATATCGTCGTTGAAAATTTTGCGCCCGGTGTGATGGATCGCTTAGGAGTAGGGTGGTCCGTTCTGCACGAAATCAATCCTCGACTGATTTACGGGACAGGTACTGGCTACGGATTGTCGGGACCTGATCGCGATAACCTTGCGATGGATGTCACGATTCAGGCTTCGTCAGGCATGATGAGCGTGACAGGTATGCCTGATGGCCCTCCCATGCGCGCTGGGGCATCAATCGTCGATTTCCTCAGTGGCGTGCATCTGTACGCCGGAATCATGACGGCACTGTACGAACGTACACAAACAGGAGAGGGGCGCCTAGTCGAAGTTGCGATGCAAGATACGGCCTACCCAACGTTGGCCTCGAACCTGGGCTTCACTTATCGTGGAAGTGGCGCCTTGCCTCCGCGGGTGGGTAACCGTCATGGTGGTCTGGCGCTTGCGCCCTACAATGTTTATGAAGCGAAAGATGGACATATCGCCATCGTTTGCGTGACTGAGCCGCACTGGCACAAGATGCTGGCGGCGATGAATCGTCAAGATTTAAAAGACGATGTGCGATTCTCGACAAACAAAGCGCGCGTTGAAAATCTTGCTGAGACCGATGCCGTTGTGCAACAGTGGGCGAGCTCAGCCACGCGCGATGAGCTGGTTGCGCTGAGTAAAGAGCATGGTTTTCCCGCCGCTCCGGTTCGTAATCT
>CAMCWG010000290.1 GCA_945882005.1 Bordetella parapertussis | reverse complement strand
TTTAGAAATATGTTCGAGAGAAACAGCGTGCATAAATGTTATTGAGCCCGTTTGTTGAGTGCTGCGATCAGACCATCGATCCCACTCTTGCTGATTTCTTGTGTAAATTGATTGCGGTAGTTTTCGATCAACCAGATGTTTTCGACGTTTAGATCGTAAATCTTCCAGCCGGTAGCTGTTTTTTCTAGTCGGTAGTCCAGAGCGATTGGCTGGGTGTTGCTGCCTTGCATGACCTGTGACTTCACAACCACATCAGTCGCTGCGGCATCGCCACGAAACGGCAGCGCTTTCATCGCAGTGCCAGCATCGACGCGCGTAAATGCGCCACTATAGGTGCGCGCTAGTGTGCCGCGAAACGCTTTGACAAGCGCTGCGCGTTGTTCTGGCGTGGCATCTCGCCAGTTGCGTCCAGCCGCGAGGCGAGTTGTTTTCTCAAAATTGACATAGGGAAGAATCAGTTCATCGACGATTTGATTGATCCGAGCGGTATCGCCTGCCTTGACCGCTGCATCTGCCTTAAGCGCGGCCAGGACTTGGTCCGCAACTTGCTGCACGAATTCGTTCGGCGCACCCATGGCGTCTGGTTTGGTTTGCGCTTGCGCCGCGATACCAAAGCTTAAGCTCAACAGAAAAGTGATCGTTGCAGAGAGGCGCGAAAAAGAGAGAGTCATATTGGTCGTACCTTGCTATTTTTTGTCAGGGATACCTAGGGATTTTTTGTCTGCCGCTTCTGCTTCAAAATCATCGTAATTCGGTAGAGCCTCAGCTTCGGCCCCTTGATCGCGAACCTGGACGCTGCGTCGCTTTAGATACGCGTCACGAATGAAGCTGTAACGGTCAAGCGCGGTGCGGTCAATCACGTTAGAAATGTCGAGGAGCGCTTCGCGCCTGACGACTGCTTCTAAGCCGTAGAGGGAGTTTCTCAGATCAATATTGCTGACGGTCGAACCCCACCCGATTTGGTTGACGTAAAGATCGACGATTTTTCCTGCGCCGTCGCGCGGTGTCGAAGAGCCGATAATTGGCAGCACCACGTAAGGACCCGAGCTGACTCCCCAAACGCCGAGCGTGACGCCGAAGTCATTCGGGATGCGCTGTGCACCGCGTGCGCTCGCAAGATCGAGACAGCCACCCAGACCGGCCGTCGTGTTCAAGAGAATGCGACCCATCGTATTGAGCGCATCCACTTGACGACCTTGTATCGCGCTATTAAACATAGACCAGACATCGCCGATATTTAGAAAAATATTGTAGATACAGGTGCGTACCGGCTGCGGTGTAATAAAGGCATACGCCTCGGCAACGGGTTTAAATACTGCGCGATCAATGGTTTCATTGAACTCAAACATTGCACGATTGGAGGCTTCGAGGGGATCGATCGGATTCGCGCTGCCAACTGGTGAGGTGGTGACACAACCTGTCAATACAGTCAGACAAAGTGCGCTGATCCACCGAATTAAAGATGTCTTGTTCATGTTTTGACAGCGTTACTTTGCCGCAGGGGCGGTTGGTGCCTGCGGACTGCCTTGCTTTTCGGCCTGCCCGTAGAGGAATTGACTAATGAGGTTTTCAAGGACGATCGCACTCTGTGTCATTTTGATCGTCGCGCCGGCAGCTAGGTTTGCATCATCCCCGCCCGGCTCGACACCAATGTATTGTTCCCCGAGTAAGCCCGAGGTTAAAATTTTTGCCGAAGAATCCAGCGGAAATTGATAAGCCTTTTCCATTTGCAGCGTCACGACCGCTTGAAAGGTTTTCTCGTCGAGAGTGATTGACGCAACGCGCCCCACCACGACACCGGCGCTTTTGACGGGTGCGCGTACCTTTAAGCCGCCGATGTTGTCGAACTTTGCCGTCAAGGTGTAGCTTGGCGCAAAAGAAAAGCTACTGAGGTTCCCTGCACGCAGGGCGAGGAAGGTCAGAGCGATTGCGCCGAGTAACACAAAGAGCCCCACCCACCAATCTGTTTTTTCACTGGACATTTTTGACTCCGGAATTAGTTGCTGAACATCAAGGCGGTCAGCAGAAAATCGAGACCGAGCACTGCGAGTGAGCCCGCGACAACGGTGCGTGTTGTTGCTCGCGCGACACCTTCAGGCGTGGGGCGAGCTTGCCAACCTTCGAAGAGTGCGATCAAGGTAACGGCCACACCAAAGACGACGCTTTTAATCACGCCATTCATGACGTCTTTCCAGACATCGACTCCGCTTTGCATCTGAGACCAAAAAGCACCGGTATCAATACCGATCATCAGTACCCCGACAATCCAGCCGCCTAGAATGCCGACCATTGAGAACACCGCCGCCAAAATTGGCATGGCAATGACGCCCCCCCAAAAGCGTGGGGCCAATACGCGACGCACGGGATCGACGGCCATGACTTCCATGGCAGCGAGCTGCTCGCCAGCCTTCATTAAGCCGATTTCCGCTGTGAGCGACGTGCCTGCTCGTCCGGCGAACAGTAATGCCGTGACCACGGGACCGAGCTCGCGCGTGAGAGACAGTGCGACAAGCAAGCCTAGCGCCTCCTCTGAGCCGTAGCGATTGAGCGTGTAATAACCTTGGAGACCCAAAACGAAGCCTACGAAAAGGCCTGACACGGTAATAATTAATAACGAATGGTTGCCAATGAAATGAATCTGCTGAGACACCAGACGTGGTCGTTTGAGTGCAATGCTACTTACTGAAAGCAAGCGCATAAAGAACCGAGTGAACACGCCAAGGCCGATCACGCGTTTGCGTACCGCTGCCCCGAGGGCGGAGATGCCGCGTGGCGACGTCATTGCGCGACCCCTTGTCGGCTCAGCCAAGACTCGAAGGCAGGCGTGCTTGGATATTCGAATGGAACAGGGCCGTCAGGGTGGCCGTTTAAAAATTGTTTTACGTATGGGTCGGTCGAAGCGTGCAGCGTGGCGGGGGTACCGTGGGCTTTGATACAGCCCTGCCCGACTAAATAGACTTGGTCCGCAATTGCGAATGATTCGGCAATATCGTGAGTGATCACGACGCTCGCGCAGCCAAGACGATCAGAGAGACTGCGAATGAGGCGCGCCGTAATACCCAA
>CAMCWG010000289.1 GCA_945882005.1 Bordetella parapertussis | reverse complement strand
AAAATGCATGTGCGCGTGCTGTTATCCAAGTACCGCAGCTATACCCCTTGCCCGAGTTGCAAGGGTGCGCGACTTAAACCCGATGCCTTACTGTGGCGCATCGACGGCAAGTCTGTCCAGGACCTCATGTTGACACCCATCATGCAGTTGCGCGAATTCGCCGGTAGCGTCAAATTTGCCGGCAGTCTCGATGCAGCCATGGACCTTGTGTTGACTGAGGTCAGGGCTAGACTCAAATTCCTCTGTGACGTCGGGCTTGGCTATCTAACGCTGGATCGACAAAGTCGCACTTTGTCAGGTGGCGAAGTGCAGCGTATTAACCTGACGACGGCCTTAGGCACGTCTCTGGTCAACACACTCTTCGTGCTGGATGAGCCATCTATCGGTCTGCATCCGCGAGATATTCACCGCATCGTAGAAGTCATGCACAGGCTGCGTGACGCAGGCAACACTCTCGTGGTGGTCGAGCATGATCCCCAAGTGATGATCGCAGCGGATCGCGTCATCGACGTTGGACCAGGTCCCGGCGAGCGTGGCGGCCAGATCGTTTTCGATGGCACCCCGAGCGCCTTGAAAGAGGCGCCAACCTTAACCGGGAAGTACATGGGTGGCCTGCTTAAGGTCGAAGCACCTCGGCCACTCCCTGTATCCCCCAATACGCCAAGGCTGTTGCTCGAAGGTGTCACAGCGAATAACCTGAAAAACGTCTCAGTCGATATCCCACTCGGGCGACTGGTATGCGTCACCGGTGTGTCGGGCTCAGGCAAATCAACGTTGATACAAGACGTGCTCTACCCAGGTCTGCTCAAGATCATGGGCAAACCCACAGAGTCACCAGGTGCGTTCGATCGCATTCTTGGCGCAGAGCAGCTCGCAGATGTTGTGATGGTCGATCAGGCGCAAATTGGTAAAACAGCGCGCTCCAATCCTGCAAGCTATGTGGGTGCCTTTGATCCTATCCGCAAGCTATTCGCCCAAGCGCCGGTTGCGCGTGAACGTGGTTACACCGCTGGAACCTTTAGTTTTAACAGTGGTGACGGGCGTTGCCCAACTTGCGGTGGCACAGGCTTTGAGCACGTTGAAATGCAGTTCTTGTCTGACATCTACATCCGCTGTCCAGACTGCGATGGCAAACGCTTCAGGCCCGAGGTACGCGAAGTAGAAATCGAACATCTTGGACGACGCGCCTCAATTGATGCCGTCTTAGACATGACCGTCTCGGAAGCTCTTGAGTTCTTTAAAGGGCTACGCGATGTTCAACTGGGTCTTGCACCGCTTGCCGATGTCGGATTGGAATACGTCAAACTTGGTCAGCCTGTCCCAACCCTGTCAGGTGGCGAAGCTCAGCGACTGAAGTTGGCCGGCCATCTGGCTGAGGCAGCACGCAGTGGCATCTCGACCGCCAAGGTTGCAAAAAAGGGCAGCCTGTTTTTGTTCGATGAGCCCACGACCGGTTTGCATTTTGATGATGTCGCGCGACTGATGCGTGCGTTCCGCAAGCTGCTTGGCGCGGGCCACACCCTTTTAATCATCGAGCACAATCTTGATGTGATTCGTTCTGCCGACTGGGTCATCGATCTGGGTCCCGAGGGCGGTGATGGAGGGGGTGAAATTATTGCGGTTGGCAGTCCGGAAGACATCATGCAGGCACCTAGGTCCTACACAGGCGAGGCGTTGCGTGAATACGCGGCGGCGATGACACCCGATGCGATAGGCAGCACTCTTGCCGAAACCTCCGGCAAGCTCCTTCAAGCTGTTCTCAAAGAGCGCCGTCGCGCCGCGACCCAAATCGATATCTTGCATGCGCGCGAGCACAATTTAAAAAATATCAGCGTTAGTATCCCGCACGATAAATTTACCGTGATCACTGGGGTATCGGGCTCTGGTAAATCAACACTGGCTTTCGATATCTTGTTCAATGAAGGACAACGCCGGTATCTCGAATCATTAAATGCGTACGCACGAGCGATTGTGCAACCTGCAGGCAAACCCGACGTCGATGCGATTTTCGGCATACCGCCCACGGTTGCAATTGAACAGCGCACCAGCCGCGGAGGACGCAAGTCAACGGTCGCCACAATGACCGAAATCCATCACTTTCTGCGTCTGATGTACATGAAACTCGGGACCCAAATGTGTCCGGATTGTCGTGTCAGCGTCGAGCCGCAGAGTGCGGATCAGATCGTCGCCCGCATCTTGCGTGACCACAAAGGTGAACGCATCGGTCTGCTTGCGCCGCTTGTTACAGCACGTAAAGGCTATTACACCGACCTCGCGAAGTGGGCCTCCGGCAAAGGCTTTACCCACTTACGTGTCGACAATGCATTTATAGGTACCGCAAAATGGCCGCGCCTTGATCGCTTCAAAGAGCATACGATTGAGCTGCCTGTCTGCGACCTCGTGATCGAGTCGAAAAACGAGGCAGCGTTACGTGAAGGCGTGCGCAGTGCGCTCGAACATGGCCAGGGCGTCATGAGCGTCATTTGGCCGCTTGATAAGCTGCACAGCGACATGGCTGCGACACTTGACCAAACGCACTTCTCGGTTAAGCGCGCCTGCCCGAGCTGTGGCACGAGTTTCCCAGAGCCAGATCCAAGAATGTTCTCGTACAACTCAAAACACGGCTGGTGTACGGGTTGCTTTGGCACGGGACTGCAGCTCCAAGGTTTCGATGCCGAGCAGACTGGCGAGGAAAATGCCTGGAACGCTTCATACGAGGGTGAAACCAGGGTCTGTACGCAATGCAATGGTGCGCGGTTAAATCCGGTGTCACGATCGGTGGTCTGGCGCGAAAAATCGATTGCCGAGCTTGCTGGCCTTGCGGTGTCGGATGCACACACTTTCTTTACCGGGCTCGTTTTACGCGGACGCGATGCAGAAATTGCACGCGACATCCTAAGTGAAATTCGCGGGCGTCTGCAGTTCATGCAAGAAGTCGGCTTGGGCTATCTAGCCCTTGACCGCGCAGCACCGACTTTATCGGGTGGGGAAGCGCAACGCATCAGGCTTGCTGCGCAACTTGGCTCCAACATGCAAGGCGTCTGCTATGTGTTGGATGAGCCAACGATTGGA
>CAMCWG010000288.1 GCA_945882005.1 Bordetella parapertussis | reverse complement strand
AATTGAGGCATAAAGATTTTGTTCCGACGCTTCGCAGTGAATATCTTTGCCGCGGACATGTAGCGTTATCTCTGCGTGATGCTTGAGTGGTTCGACCGACAGCATGACTTGCGTGCCGATGACGTGATCAAAATGCCGTAAAACACGGGCCATTTTGGTTTGGATGTATTCCCGGATGGCTGGGGTGACGTCAAGATGGTGACCGGTAATGTTCAGGTTCATTGCGTACTCTCCAAAAAGGGACAGCGGTTGTGCGGATGCACGGGTGTGGACGGCGAGAAACTCCTGCGGTTGTTGTTAATGCTTCAAGTGTAGTGACTTGCTCACGGAAATCAAGGGTAGAAATACCCTAGGATTGATCTGCGTCAGGAAGTCCTTGTTGTGCGCTGCAGCATAAGAGGCGATTGCGGCCCCTTGTGGGCTACATTTTGAAGTGTTCGCCTAGATACACGCGGCGCACGGAGGCGTCATTAATAATCTCGTCAGGTACGCCGCTCGTCAGCACTTTGCCTTCGCTAATGATGTAGGCGCGGTCGCAAATGCCCAGCGTTTCGCGCACGTTGTGATCAGTAATTAGCACGCCGATACCCCGACTTTTTAGAAACCGGACGATACGCTGAATTTCAATCACGGCGATCGGATCCACGCCAGCGAAGGGCTCGTCGAGCAGAATAAAGCGTGGGCGTGTGGCCAATGCGCGAGAAATTTCTACGCGCCGACGCTCACCTCCAGACAGGGACAGCGCGCTATTTTTACGAATATGCGTGATTTGCAGTTCTTCGAGTAAGGAGTTGAGTTGCTCTTCAATTTTGCTCGAAGAGAATTTCTTACCCTGGTTGTCGATCTGTAGTTCGAGCACCGCGCGAATATTTTCTTCTACCGTCAGTCTGCGGAAAACCGAGGCGTCCTGCGGGAGGTAGGATAACCCCATGCGTGCACGACGGTGAATGGGCATGCTACTAATTGAGGCGTCATCGATCTCAATACGTCCAGCGTCGGCGGCTACCAAGCCCACGATCATGTAAAAGCTTGTGGTTTTTCCCGCACCATTCGGACCGAGTAAACCAACGACCTCGCCGCTATTCACGGAAATAGAAACGTCTTGTACGACCATGCGTCCGCCGTAGGACTTGCGCAACCCAGTTGCGCTTAGTTTGCCCGGCGCGTGGTCAGGGGCTGCATTTGCTGCTGTCGAGGTTTGTGATGTTTGCATGAGTGATGCTTCAGGGGCGAGCTTTGCCAGCCGGCTTCGTTGCAGGCGCAGGAGGCGTAGTGCCCAGCCTAGCTTTGCATTCAGCAATGGCAGCTTCAGCGCGTGCTTTGGGCTGTGCGACAGAACGCACACGCCCATCAACGTTGGCAGAGTTTGGCCCTGAAAAAGCTTGATAAACATCCGTTTTTTGGTTGTAGCGAACCTGCTGACCGCTCACCGTATCAAAGTGTTTGCCGCAAATATAGCGCGAGACAACGGCCTTGCCGATTAAATCAAAGGTTTCGTTTTTGCCGTCATATTCGGCGCGTTGACCAACGCCTTCAAGTACTTCAAAATTTTCTGGGCGTAACTGACGAATCAGGACAAGCTTGCCGGTTTTCATCGTCGCTTGGCCAAACTGGTTGCCATCTTTGTCTTCACGCATTTGCAGCACGTCGGCGCTCATGGTGAGTAAGCCGCGTGTCATGACGACTTTACCCGTGAAGGTACTTTCGCGTTTTGTGTCATCGTAATGCAGGGAATCTGACAAAATGGTCGTGCTCGGCTCTTCGGCTGTGGCAGCGGGTGGTGTCGCGGGCTGCGCATGGACGATCGCTCCCAGCATGCACAGCGTGGCGAGGAATAACTTCGGGGCGGTGCGCTGAGAGCAAAGTTTAATCATGGCTTGGGTATTAAAGCTTTGGGGGTCGACCCTGCTGCCTGGTCTTTCGGCGCAATGTCGACATCGGTCGATTTAAACACGTCTAGCTGCTGCGTGGCATTGTTAAAACGCATGCCGACTCCGCTCATGCGTGAACGACCGCTTGTCGCAACAGCTGGCAGGTCCGTGAAACTCAGGTCTTCTTTCACCAACAAGGTAAGTTCTTCGCTGCGAAAGTTAAGGGGTTGGCGCTCAGCATCCCCAAGACGCAAAATGACGGCGTCGCCGCGCATGATGATGCGGTTGCCCTCGTCATACACAACGGCGATGCGGGAGGTCGCAACCGTGAGCGGATTTTCAGGTTTGAGCGCGAAGGCGCGCGGCGCAACCAATTCGTAGGACTTGTCGTCGGGAAAGTGTTCCATCAGATCCCCTTCGAGACGATGGATCACGATGCCTTTTTCATCAGTGCGCAGCAGCACGATTTTTTTTGCCCAAGTGTCGGGTTCGTGTGTCAGGCGGCTCGGGGGGTCAATTTCGACTGCGCGCTGTGAATAGTCGGCAGCCCACCATGTCCCCATCACTAGTGAGAGCAGGATGATGAAGGATACGACGATTGAGGCGCGTTCTTTCATGGACGGTTACTGTATCGTGCCCGGGCCAAGACGGCCCGGTTGGAAAAACGTCCCGAGGCGATGCTGCGCCGCCAGAATGATGTCGCAGCATTCACGCGCTGCGCCGTGGCCGCCTGCCTTGATCGCCACCCAGTGTGCCGCTTGTTGCACATAGGCGGGGGCGTCCGGCACCGACGCAGCAAAGCCCGTGCGTTGCATCGCGGGCAAGTCGATGAGATCGTCTCCCATGAAGCCGGTTTGCTCAAGAGAGACGTGGTGTTTGGTTGCGAGTTCCGCGATGGCCATTCCTTTGTCACGGACGTTTTGCAGAACATCTCCGAGACCCAGCTCGGCGGCACGCCGATCAACGATTGGACCAGACCGTCCAGTCATTAGCACAACCGTCACACCACTTGCCGCTAGCATTTTCAGGCCATGCCCGTCGAGTGCATTGAAGCGTTTGAAGACTTCGCCGTGCTCGCCGTACCAAAGGCTGCCGTCGGTCAGTATTCCGTCAACATCGAACACCATCAGTTTGATGCGTGCAAGGCGTTCCCGGACGGAGGCCGAGATTTTGGAGAGCACAAGTGCTTCGGCGGGGTGGGGGATAAGAGGGGGTCTGTTCATCGCGATTTAAACG
>CAMCWG010000287.1 GCA_945882005.1 Bordetella parapertussis | reverse complement strand
CCTTCGCGCTCTTGAACGTCACGATGCCAGAAAAAGAGATGTAAAACCCCATGTCCATCGCTTGGCAAGCCACCTCCCAGGACTCTGTAAAGCAGTGCATCACCCCCCCGGCCTCGCTAGCTCGTTCCTCGCGCATCAGGGTAATCGTGTCCTCAGAAGACGCACGCGTATGAATAATCAGAGGTAATCCGGCCTCTCGCGCCGCTCGGATGTGGGTACGAAACCTATCCCTTTGCCACGCCAAATCACCTTTTAGGCGAAAGTAGTCCAGGCCTGTTTCCCCAATCGCGACAACCTTTGGATGCCGACTTTGCTCAACGAGAAATTGAATGTCGGGCTCAACCGTATCCTCGTAATCGGGATGTACGCCGACAGAAGCCCATAGAGGCGTGTGCCGCTCCACGATATCAATCAAACCAGGCCAGTCAGGCAAATTGACGCTCACACATAACGCATGAGAAACGCGATTGTCCTGCATTTTTTTTAGGATATCTGGTAACTGCACGACCAGTTCCGGAAAATCTAGGTGGCAGTGTGAATCTACAAACATAGTGAATGTTCCGCTATACGCTACGCGCTGGCTGACAACATGCCACCATACGCTGTAGTGCCGATTGTGCAAACAGCTTTGCGTTCAAAGGGTGGCCTGCAAATTGAGATTGCTCAGCCAGCCATTTACTAAGTTCGCTTAGCTTTTTGGCCTCGCAATGACGCACAACATCTGCGATGCTCTGCCCAAGCCCCGGAAAGTAGCGCGGCGCCAAGCCGTGGACAACGAGGTTCAAATCTACCGCAACACGGGACAAGGCATCTAACCACTGCGGTGTCGGTGTCTTGGAAACCGTATCCGCTACCGCGCCAAGGTCTAGCGCACGCCCAGCACGTAAGGATTGCAGCAGTCCATCGAGCCAGAGCGGACATGCTGGGCCGTCCGACTGAGCCAAGCGCCTTGCTTGCACAGGCGCACCACCCGCCGCAGCAAGCCACTGGTCGGGCGCTGAAATGCCCTGTCCCTCAAGCCAGCCCATCGCGTCTGCATGGCTTGGCGTCGGAAGCGCTAGTCGTCTGCAACGTGATAGCAAGGTTGGCAGTAAACGGTCGGGGGCATCAGCGACAAGGAGAAACACGGTTGCAACGGGGGGTTCCTCAAGCACTTTAAGCAAAGAATTACCCGAGATGGTTGTCAACGCTTCTGCTGGGTAAATAACTGCAACGCGCCAGCCGCCTCGATGGGTTGCGTGGTTGAACCAAGGTTCCATCGAGCGAATTTGATCAACCCGAATATCTTTAGACGGCGCTCTCTTTGTCGCCCCGCCGGAAGCTGGCGCATCGCTGGATATGTCGATCGCGTCGTCGCCCGCCGCCTCGTCTGCGCCCTCTTCGAGCGCAAGCGCCTCAGGCCGAATGCGTCTTAAATCCGGGTGATTGCCGTGTGATACCCAGCCGCATGCGAGACATTTGCCGCACGCTAAACCGTTGACCGGGCTCTCGCAGAGTAATGCCGCAGCAGCGGCGAGTGCAAACTCGCGCTTACCTATCCCCGCTAACCCGTGAATTAACCAGGCATGCGCAAAACGCTCGCGCGCACCGAGCCAAGTTGTAGCTAACTCTGTTTGCCAAGGGAAAAATGCGGCCTGACTCATCGGACCGAACCCGCACGAATTAAGCTGTCGAGCTGTTGCCCAAGCTCGATACGGATTACATCGATTGGTTGGGTAGCGTCAACCACCCTGAAGCGCTGCGCCTGAGACGCAGCTCGATCCAGGTAGACCTGTCGTGTGCGTAAAAAGAAGGAGTCCGCTTCTTGCTCAAAACGGTCTTTATCACGCGTCCGATTCAAACGTTCCCGTGCCACCTCCAGTGGCACATCGAACAACCAGGTCACATCTGGCTGCAAATCGGGGTGCACCCAACGCTCAAGGGCCTCAATTTTTGTCGTTCCAAGCTCGCGCCCGCCACCCTGATATGCGAAGGTTGCATCCGTAAAGCGGTCGCAGACGACCCAGGAACCGGCTGCCAGCGCTGGCTCTATGACCGAACGAACGTGCTCGGCTCTTGACGCGAACATCAGCAAAGTCTCGCATTCGAGGGACATCGGCTCATGCAGCAGCAACTCGCGTAGCTTCTCGCCAATCGGCGTGCCGCCAGGCTCACGCGTGCACAGCACAGTCACTCCGCGCGAGGTGAGCGTGTCAACCATCCATTGCACATGAGTACTCTTACCGGCACCGTCCACGCCTTCGAGGGTTAAAAACAGCCCACGTTTAACCGTCATGGCTTACGCCCCAAGATGTATTGCGCTACGTTGCGATTGTGCTCAGGCAAGTTTTTGGCAAAAGCACTCGTGCCATCACCTTTCGCAACGAAATATAAATAATCATGCTTTTCTGGCTGCACCGCTGCTTGCAAAGACGCCAAGCCAACGCTTGCGATCGGCGTAGGCGGCAGGCCATTACGCGTGTAGGTATTCCAAGGTGTATCAGTTTGAAGATCCACTTTCCGCAATCGACCTGTGTAGGCCTCCCCTAAGCCGTAAATGACGGTCGGGTCTGTCTGCAGCGGCATGTTGAGTCTGAGCCGATTGATAAATACCCCCGCAATGCGCGCGCGATCGGACGACTTACCTGTCTCCTTCTCGACGATGGAGCCCAAAATCAGAGCTTCATAAGGAGACCTGAGGGGGAGACCGTCTTGGCGCGATTGCCACACCTTATCTAGAACCTTTTGCTGCGTACGAGCCGCGCGCTCTAAAATCTCAGTATCAGAAGTGCCAATCGAAAAAATATATGTATCCGGAAATAATAATCCTTCTGGCGGGTACGACTTAAGCGCTGTTCCGCCCTCAATTAAGCGTGGGATATCCTTATCAGCCCAGATAGGCTCCGTTTTTTTAATGTCCGGATTAGAAAAAATAATGGCTCGAACTTGCTTGAGCGTCCACCCCTCAACAATCGTGACCTGTCGGGAAGTGACCTCACCAAGTGCGATGCGCTGCAACACACGCCAAATGCTGTCTCCGCGGGATACCTGATAGCCGCCGGCTTTAAGCTTCTTGTCGAGCTCGGTAGCCCTTGCCAGCAGCACAAACGCCGTCGCGTTGACGTCTAACCCCGCCTGATTCATCAC
>CAMCWG010000286.1 GCA_945882005.1 Bordetella parapertussis | reverse complement strand
GTGTGCGGCGACATCATGACAATGCCGGGCTTGCCGGTCATACCCGCTGCAAACGGCATCGACATCAACGATGCCGGCGAGATTACCGGATTGTCTTGACGGGCCAGGTTTTAGGTTGCGACGGGCGGCTTATCCCGTCCACCTAAGCGTAACGCCTCAGCGCGCAGAAACTCCAGCGCTTCTGAGGCCGTCGCCGCATCACCTTTGACACCAAGCTCGATGTGTGGGACGCCTCCGCCTTCTCCGACAGACGGCAGGCTGAAGGCCTTGACGCTCGGCCATTTTTGCTCAAGCGCCTCGAGTGCGGGCGTAATACGTGACTCGGGCAAACCATAAACAATGAAAGAGTGCTCAGTGCGATCTTCTTTGTTATGCAAATGGGCGTAGCGAGTGTCGAGCATCCATTCAAGCATCGGCCAGGCCATCACAGGGAAGCCAGGCACAAAAGTGTGATCGTGAATAAAAAATCCGGGAATACGGTTGAATGGATTGGGGACAGCCTCACAGCCTCGCGGGAAGAACCCCATCTGTAGGCGCTGCTGATTTTCAGGTGCATTCATGTCGGCCGACCCTTGGCCTTTCGCTGCGTTCTCGGCGCAGCGAATCGTGATCTGCTCTCGAGCGAAGTCATTCAATTCAAGCGGCACACCTAAGGCAGCAGCGGCAGCCTGTCGTGTATGGTCATCCGGTGTCGCACCAATACCGCCACAACTTAAAACGATGTCTCCGGACGCGAAACTGCGCTTGTAAGCGGCGGTCAACGCAGCACGATCATCCGACAGAATTTCGACCCAGGATAATTGCAACCCGCGAGCCCCGAGAAGTTCGACCACTTTAGGAAAATGTTTGTCTTGCCTGCGCCCCGAAAGGATTTCATCGCCAATAACGATAAGGCCGAAGCGAGATTTCTGAGTAGGGACAGACATAAGCATTCCAAAAAAGATTCAAACAAGATCAACCGATATTTCAGCACAAATGTGGCCTGTCATGTCACGAGAGCCCGCGCGAACTAGGACAATGCGAGACGTTCCTCGCGCAAGCGCCGCAAGGCTGCCAGACCAAAATGGGTGTACACCAAGCCTGAAAAAACAGGTAAAAACACCCAAGCAGGAGGCAAAAGATTCAATAACGCGCAGACTAAGCCAATCACCCAAAAGCCGGTGCTGTGACGAGCGATCAGTTCCTTGCGCTCCTCGGCGCTCGCGTGGTCAACGATCGCGTCGAGACGCATCATGCGAGAGAACGCGAACGACCACCATAACAAGGACACTAACAAGCCCAAAGGTGGAAATAGCCAAAAGGGAAGCGTCAGCACCCACCCAACCATAAACAGCGCGCTCACCCACAGAGCATTCCAAAGGCTCACAACAAAGGCATATTGACCGGATAACTGTAGATCGCTGTAATGATGTCTCGACACATGGCGCACCACGATGGGCATCACAAAGACAGCGGCAACGGCCAACCCAAGAATCCCTGTCAAGGGTAGTAACACAGCTGCAACCATTAATGGAAGCAGCCATGCTTTGATTACCGCCAACGAAAACAAACCCATTGACTGCATCCACTGAGCTGCGACTAGGATCGGCGTAGTCGCGCTAAGCTGCTGGTCAAGCCAGTCGGTCAAGGGGCCAAGAGCAACAAACAACACAACTAATGCACCCACCATCATGATCAAGAAGGGCAACAACAGGGCGAAAAGCATCTTGGGATGGAATTGCGACAATACGGCGCGGCCAAAAGCGTCACCCACACCGCGCAGTCCTGCTGAAGAGGCTCCGCTCGGTGCGGCTCGATAAGGCGTCGGCGTCGGAAGTTGCGTCATAGACTTGGCGTATGCAGTAAATTAAACCCAGCTATCATAGACAAACAAACTCCTTAGTGCATCGATGACATTACATCTACCCGGCGCCGCGGCACTTGCCACGCGGCTTAAGCAGCCTGATCAGCGGCTAGCGCTATGTTTTTGCGCCGCGTGGTGTGACGCTTGCAAAGCCTACAAACCTAAACTCGAAGCACTCGCATTCCAGCATCCCGACATCTGCTTTGTCTGGATTGATATCGAAGATCACCCGGACTTGTTAGGCGATGAAGATGTTGAAAACTTTCCAACCATCGGGATTTTGGATGGCGGCAACGTGCGATTTATGGGGACAATCTTGCCGCACATCGAACACCTTGAGCGCTTACTCGAAGCAATGCGCGCTCCCGGTAAAGCACAGGTGTGTGGCCTTCCAGAAAATTTACTGAGCCTGCTCGCGCACGGCTGAGTGAGCCCAACGCTAGCCGCCAACGCGGCTCAAGGCTTCTTCACGCCACCAAGTAACAAGCCAACTGGACGCTTACCGAGCAAGGCAGGTTTCTTGGTCGTTGGAGCTGGGGCCTGCGCAGCAGCAGCCACTGCTGCCGCGGAAGGCTCATAGGGCTTAAGAAAAAACTCGTCAATTGGCTTGGCCGGAGCACTATAGCGACTTGGGCGCGCATGACGCTCACTCCCTCGATCACTCTGGCGCTCCGAGCCGGAGCCGCTACGGCCTTCCCCGCGGGAGCCTCGCTCCGGGCGCTCTGACGCGCGTGCGATCAACTCACCGGGGATCTGCAAGGTCGCGCGTGTAATTGGCGCTTTGATGAGTTTTTCGATATCGATTAAGTATTTTTCTTCAGCGGGGGCAAACAATGAAATAGCTTCGCCCTTTGCGCCGGCACGTCCGGTGCGTCCGATTCGGTGCACATAATCTTCAGCGCTATGCGGGAGATCATAATTAATCACGCAAGGGACCCCTGCGACATCCAGACCCCGAGCGGCGACATCGGTTGCAACCAACACCTCCAGCTCACCTGCCTTGAATGCATCGAGAGCTTTCATACGATCTGCCTGCGACTTGTCGCCGTGAATCGACTCAGCGCGCACGCCATCAAGCTCAAGCTGACGCGCCAGGCGGCCTGTACCAATTTTTGTATTGGAAAATACGATGACTTGCTTTAGTCCGCGCGACTTGACCAAATGCACCACAGCCGCGCGCTTCGCATCGCCCGACATGGCGTACGCAATCTGCGTCACGGTGTCAGCCGTCGCGTTGCGTTTCGCAACTTCAATCTCCACCGGGCTGTTCAAGTAAGTACGGCCAAGTTTGC
>CAMCWG010000285.1 GCA_945882005.1 Bordetella parapertussis | reverse complement strand
CAGAGCTTATACAAGAGGATGCGACGCCAGAGAAGTTGGCACGCGCGATGTGGGGGTTAATTGATAACCCGTCCTTATGCGAACAAATACAGAATCGCTTCAAAGAGATGCATCACACCTTAAAGTGCGATACACCAAGTCGAGTCGCGCTCGCCTTGGAGCAAATTGTTCATGATGGTCGCTAAAAAGAACCTTCAGCAAGCGGATTTGTTCCTGAGTGATATGGCAAATTTTGCGCACTGTGCCGGCGTGGATGAGGCCGGGCGCGGTCCCTTAGCGGGCGATGTCTACGCGGCTGCCGTTATACTTGATTCGACACGCCCGATCGCGGGCTTGGCAGATTCAAAAATTTTGTCTGAAGCGAAACGCGACGCCCTAGCGCTTGAAATTAAGGCGCATGCGCTAGCCTGGTGCATCGCAAGCGCGACGGTCGAGGAAATTGATCGGCTCAATATTCTGCAGGCAACCATGCTTGCCATGCAACGTGCTGTCCAAGGTTTAGCGCTTGCGCCGGATCTTGCGTGGATAGACGGGAATCGCGCACCAGTGTTGAGCTGTGCAGTAAAAACAATCGTCAAGGGTGATGCCCTGGTACCTGCAATCTCTGCCGCGTCGATCTTAGCCAAGACGGCGCGAGATCAAACGCTTTTATCTTTGCATGCGCTGTACCCACAATACGCCTTTGATCAGCATAAAGGCTACGGTACTGCGCTGCATATGCAACGCCTGCGTGAGCACGGGCCTTGTCCTGCGCATCGACGCAGCTTTGCACCCGTACGTGTCTTATTGGATAAGCAATGAAAAGTATTGAGTCGCGCTCGAACCCGCTGTACAAGCAATTATTCAAGTGGCAATCCAGCGCAGGGCGTCGAGACGAGCCAGTATTGCTAGAGGGTATTCATCTGTGTGAAGCCTTTTTAGCGCTCGGACGTCAGCCTCAATACGCCTTGTTCGATCAAGCGCGTATTGCGGAACCGCAGCTTGCTCGTTTGATTGGAAGTTTGTCAGAGGACGTCTGCTGTGGCTTATCCGGTAGCTTGCTCGCTAACCTCTCGAGTGTTGATACGGATCAAGGCGTTGTGTTTGTCGTTAGGCCCGCGAGTGCGGCCTTACCCGAGACGCTGGACGGCAATATGCTCTGGTTAGATCGCGTACAAGATCCAGGTAATGTGGGGACGTTACTCAGAACGGCTGCGGCCGCAGGTATCACTCGTGTGCTGGCCTCAACAGGCACCGCCTCGCTGTGGTCACCGAAAGTTTTGCGCAGCGGGCAAGGTGTACATTTTGGCTTGCGGCTGCATGAGCACGTCGATTTGCTCGCGGCTACACGTAGTTTAAAAGTCCCCTTGATTGTGACGACGCTACGCGACGCAACGGATTTGTTTGATACCCAATTACCTGCCCAAGCGGCATGGGTGTTTGGGCACGAGGGGCAGGGCGTGAGTCAGTCATTGATTGAGCAGGCAGCACTGCGCATAAGAGTGGATCATGCCTCTACTGTTGAATCACTGAACATTACTGCGGCTGCTGCAGTCTGCCTCTTCGAACAGCGCAGGCAGCAACGTAAAACTCCTTAGTAGGCTGAGTGTCGATCGAGCCCAACTTCCTGCAAGACAGTCGTTGAAATTTCTTCGATAGATTTTGTGGTGGTCGAGAGCATGGGTATGCTTTCTCTGCGCATCAGGCGCTCAGCCTCTGCAACTTCGTGACGGCATTGAGGAAGCGATGCGTATTTACTGTCCGGACGACGCTCGTGTCTGACCTCAGTCAATCGTTCGGGCTGAATCGTCAGGCCAAATAGTTTTGCCCGATATGGCATGATGGTTTTGGGTAAAGCACCGCGATCGAAATCTTCTGGAATCAAAGGGAAATTAGCAGCCTTGACGCCATATTGCATCGCCAAATATAGGCTAGTCGGCGTCTTTCCGCAGCGCGAGACACCGATTAGGATCACATCGGCTTGTGCGAGACCCGAGACAAACTGACCATCGTCATGCGCTAAGCTAAAGTTAATGGCTTCAATTCGGTTGCGGTATTGTGTGGAGCTTACCGCTTTATGTGACTTACCGATGGAGTGACTGGATTTCATACCCAGGTTCTGCTCGAGTGGCTCGACAAAGGCACCGAACAAATCTAAAAACAAGGCATTGGCCAGCTTCACACGCATGAGCACGTCAGGGTTCACCAGCGTGGTGAAGACAATGGGCGGATTGCCTTGATCCGCAGCGCAACGATTAATACGTTGGACGACCGTATCAGCCTTTTCAACTGAATCGATGAAGGGCACGCGTACTTGCTTGAAGGTAACGGATTCGAACTGCGATAGTACCGAATGACTAAAGGTTTCTGCAGTGATGCCAGTGCCATCAGAGATAATGAAAACGGTCTTTTCGGTCGCTGGGGTTATCATAAGAGTGTCCGTCACAAGAGTCAAAGTAGTATAATGCACCGCAGCAATTTGTCGTAAAAAGTAACCTGAAAGCACCGCAGCACGGCACTGCAGCAAGCACCTTCATACAGCACCCCGCAAGTTGCACTCAAGCGGTGTGTAGGCCAGTTTGGTCAGCGTGTATCGCACATTGACCAAACTCGCTTTCTTATATTGTTAAAGGTGACTTTCATGTCGTATGTCGTTTCATTCGAGCAGCTCCGTATGACGGATGTTGACTCAGTCGGAGGAAAGAACGCTTCTTTAGGCGAAATGATCAGCCAGCTCGCGCATGCGGGTGTTCGAGTGCCGGGTGGCTTTGCAACCACTGCTCAGGCATTTCGTGATTTCCTGTCTGGCACTGGGTTAGATACACGTATTGCAGAGCGACTCAGCACCTTGAATCCAGATGATGTGCGAGAGATAGCTATTGCAGGTGCGCAAATCCGGCAGTGGATTGTTGACGCGCCACTTCCTAAACAATTGCACGATGACATTGCAACGGCCTTCGCGCAACTTGATGCCGACGGTAAGGGCTCTTTCGCAGTGCGTTCATCTGCAACAGCTGAAGACTTGCCGGACGCATCTTTTGCGGGGCAGCAAGAGACGTTCTTAAACGTTGTGGGCTTTGATGATGTCATCGATAAGATTCGACATGTCTTCGCCTCACTGTACAACGATCGTGCGATTTCCTATCGCGTGCATAAGGGCTATGCGCATGCGGATGTTGCGCTGT
>CAMCWG010000284.1 GCA_945882005.1 Bordetella parapertussis | reverse complement strand
TCAGGCGTTGGCCGCACGATTGTGCTTTCTTCATTTTTGATGGGTGGTCCATCAGGATCCGGAGTGGCAACGACTGTAACGGTTGGCTCTGTTGCAGCGCCTATGCTTGAAAAAGTTGGTTATGAGCGTAATGCGGCAGGTGGTCTGCTCGCTGCGGGCGGCTTAGGTGCCATCATTTCCCCTCCTGTGCTCGGTGCAGCAGCGTTTCTGATCGCTGACTTTTTAAAAATCTCGTACCTTGACGTACTGTTGATGGCTTGTATACCAACGATCCTTTTCTATCTTGGCTTATTCGTCATGGTCGAAATTGATGTACGCAAGTACGGCATGAAGAATATTCGTTTTGAGTCGGTTGAAAGCGCGTGGAGCCTGACCAAGAAATACTGGTTCCACTTTTTCTCATTGGTCTCAATTATCGTTTTCATGATGCTGGGCTTCTCACCGATCATGTCCGTGTTTTGGGCGACGGTTGTCTCCATCTTCACCAGTATGCTTCGCAGCGATACAGCGATCATCTCCTATGACTGGTTACGCGGACGTCAGCCTCTCCTTAAAGGCTTGTATGAGTCCAACTTAACTAAGGCACTCGCGTCGGGCTCAACTGGTGTGTTGGCGATCGCTGTGACATGCGCGGGCGCAGGTTTGATTGTGGGCACAGTGACGTTGACTGGGCTAGGGCTGAAGTTCAGTTCTATTGTGATCGAGTATGCGGGCGGCTCTTTGTTGCTCACCGCAATTTTTACTGCGCTCGTGGTGTGGGTGGTAGGTTTGGCGGTACCTGTTACGGCGTCCTATATCATCTGCGCAGTGATCGCAGCGCCGGCGCTGATTAATTTGGGCGTGCCCGCCTTCGCTGCGCACATGTTTATCTTTTATTACGCGGTGCTGTCTGAAGTGTCACCCCCCACAGCACTGTCTCCCTTTGCTGCTGCTGCGATTTGCAAGGGCGATCCATACAAAACCACGCTCCAAACCTGGAAGTATGTTGCACCAGCAATTTTGGTGCCATTTATGTTCGTGCTTGGCGATTCTGGCACCAGTTTGTTATTGATGGGTTCCACCAAGGCGCTTGCAACGGCGGACTGGTGGCAAATCGCCTGGATCTCCTTCACCGCGGCAGTTGGTATCGTTTGCTTAGCAGGCGGTCTCCAAGGATGGTTCATCGAGAAGACTCATGTGTTCGAACGGATCGTGATGGTGATCGCCGGTGTCGCGCTTGCTTATCCTGATAACTGGGCCGATTTAGTGGGTTTTGCGGGATTTATTATCGTGCTGATGACGCAGACGATGCGACACCTTAAGACCAAATCAATTCAGGCCTAGATGTGTCTGGCATGTAGAGATTGGAAGCGGAAAAAATGGATCAGTCTGCGACACTTGGAGTTACCCGGGCGCTAGCAGAGTTTGTTGCTAGTTTCGACAAAGATAAGTTGCCGTCGGAGGTAAAGCATCAGGTTGCACGAAGCTTGGTGAACTGGGCCGGCTGCGCTGTGGGAGGCTCATCACACCCAGCACTAATAAAGGCTATGGAGGCCTTCAAACCATTCTTGGGTTCTGGCCATGCGTCTATTTTGGGCCGAGCAGAGCGCGTTGATGCGTTACATGCAGCCTTGTTTAACGGGATTAGCTCGCATGTATTGGATTTTGATGACACCCATCATGCAACGCTCGTTCACCCGAGTGGGCCGGTTTTTTCTGCACTACTTGCCCTCTCCGAATTCGTTCCAATTGACGGTCCGACTTTTGTAGCCGCTATTGCCTTAGGAATCGAGGTCGAGTGTCGAATTGCTCTGGGGGTGTGTCCGGCTCACTATGATATTGGCTGGCATGTAACCGGCACAGTGGGTGGTTTTGGCGCTGCGACGGCTGTTGGGTATGCGCTGAAACTAAATGCACAACAGATGGCGTGGGCCTTCGGTATTGCCGCAACGCAAGCGGCTGGCTTGAGAGAGGTGTTTGGCACAATGTGTAAAAGCTTACACCCAGGCCGCGCGGCACAGAGTGGCCTCGGCGCTGCCTTGATGGCAAAGCAGGGATTCACCAGCTCAGAGCGTGTGCTTGAAGCGCCAAGAGGGTTTGCTCATGTCATGTCGGTTAAGCCGCATTTGTCTGATAGTTTGGTTGACTTAGGTAGTCGATGGATAGTGATGGACAATGCGTTTAAGCCTTATGCTTGTGGTTTAGTTATTCATCCTGTGATTGATGGTTGCATTTCATTGCACAAGAAACTGGGTGCTCGTACAGCATCAATAGAACAGGTTCATTTGCGTGTGAACCCCTTGGTGCTTGAGTTAACAGGCAAAACAGAGCCTCGGACTGGCCTCGAGGGTAAGTTCAGCGTCTATCATTCAGCTGCGGTTGTACTTATCGATGGATTTAGTACATCAAAGCACTACACAGATACCGTGGTAAACCGAGCAGATGTTATTGCATTGCGCCCCAAGGTACGCGCAGAGATTGACAAATCAGTCTTGGTGGATGAAGCTTTCTTGTCAATTACCTTCGATGATGGCTCGGTACTCACTCAGCATGTTGAGCACGCCCTCGGAAGCTTACAGAAACCAATGAGTGATGCAGACATCAATTTTAAGTTTTTAGATTTAACGGCTGAAAAATTTTCGAAAGAAAAAAGTCAAGAGGTGTTGGCGCAGTGCTGGCGCGTTAGTCAATTGACAAATGCGGGAGATCTTGGTGCAGTACTTAGGAGAGAGTAAATCATGAAACTATTTCAACGCTTAAGCAGTATCCTAGTCTCGCTTGGTCTAGTTGTTGCCAGCAGTGCAGTGTGCGCTCAAAAATTTCCCGAGAAGCCCGTTAAGATCGTTGTGCCTTTCGCGCCTGGTGGTGGCGCTGATATGCTCGCGCGAACATTAAGTGCTAGCCTCGCAGACATGTGGGGCCAACCGGTCGTGGTTGAGAATCGGGCTGGCGCAAGCGGAAATATTGGCGCGGAAGTGGTGGCTCGCTCAGAGCCCGACGGCTATACGCTTCTTCTAACTAGTAGTGCCTTTGTGATTAGTCCGGGGATGTCGAACAAGCTGCCGTTTAACGTAGAAAAAGACTTCACGCCGATCACGCTGGCTGCTGAACTGCCGAACGTGCTAGTGGTTCACCCGAGCGTAAAGGCAAATACAGCAAAAGAGCTTGAGGCGCTGATACGTAGCAAGACAACAAAAATTAGTTATGCGTCTCCT
>CAMCWG010000283.1 GCA_945882005.1 Bordetella parapertussis | reverse complement strand
TGGCACGAGCGGTCAACGTGAGCAATGGATCATCCCCTGCCGTATCGATCACAGAAATCTGCGTGCCGCGCTTGACAGCCTGGCGCAGACGCTGTGCCATCAAGGGGTGGTCCTTACGCAAGAAGGAACCGACCACCAAGACGCGATCCAAGGTGTCAAGCGCCGCAATCGGCATACCCAACCATGGGGCACCCGCGAGTGCCGCATCAAACTTCGCATCGGTCTGACGCAAACGTGCGTCAATATTTTCAGACCCTAGGCCACGCGCGACGCGACCCAGCAACGCTAATTCTTCTAAGGTTGCGTATTCGGTCGCCAAGGCACCAATTTGTGCGCCACCCGAAGCATCACGCACATCCATCAAGCCGTGCGCAGCAACCTGCAACGCGTCAGACCAAGAAGCCTCGCGCCACTGACCATCCTGCCCCTTGACCATTGGTGTGGTCAGACGATCTTGATTCAAACCTTCGTACGAGAAACGATCACGATCGCTAATCCAGCATTCGTTGAGCTCTTCGTTCTCAAAAGGAACAACGCGCACGACTTCGTCGCCCTTAACCTGCACAACCAAATTCGCACCCAAGCTGTCATGGGGCGATACCGAACGACGACGTGCAAGCTCCCATGTGCGTGCCTGATAACGGAAAGGCTTCGAAGTTAGCGCGCCCACGGGACACAAATCAATCATGTTGCCCGACAACTCGGACTCGACCGAGCGGCCAACAAAGGTGGTGATCTCGGAGTGCTCACCCCGACCGATCATGCCCAGTTCCATCACGCCCGCAACTTCCTGCCCGAAGCGAACGCAACGCGTGCAATGAATGCAACGCGACATTTCTTCAGCGGATACCAAGGGGCCTAGATCTTTGTGGAACACCACACGCTTTTCTTCCTGATAGCGTGACGAGGAACCACCATAACCAACGGCCAAATCCTGCAGCTGACATTCACCACCCTGATCGCAAATAGGACAATCAAGAGGATGGTTAATCAACAAGAATTCCATCACGCTTTTTTGCGCAGCGACGGCACGCTCAGAGCACGTGTGCACCACCATGCCATTGGTCGCAGGTGTTGCGCATGCGGGCATCGCCTTGGGGGCCTTCTCGACCTCAACTAAACACATGCGGCAATTCGCGGCAATGGAAAGCTTCTTGTGATAGCAGAAATGTGGCACATACACACCTAGCTTGTGTGCGGCATGCATCACCATGCTGCCTTCCTGCACTTCGACTTTCTTGCCGTCGATGGTTAACTCAACCATAACTTTGTCCAGACCTTAGAGATAGGGGGCCACCACACAGCGCTTATGCTCAATGTGATAGGCGAATTCGTCGCGATAATGTTTCAGGAAACCGCGTACCGGCATGGCCGCTGCATCACCCAGGGCGCAAATCGTGCGGCCCATGATGTTGCCTGCAACCGAGTCCAGCAGATCGAGATCATCAGGACGACCCTGACCATGCTCGATGCGGTTCACCATACGGTAGAGCCAACCCGTGCCTTCTCGGCAGGGCGTGCACTGGCCGCAGCTTTCTTCAAAATAAAAATACGACAGGCGCAGGAGTGACTTCACCATGCAGCGTGTGTCATTCATGACAATTACGGCGCCCGAACCGAGCATCGAGCCCGCTTTCGAGATGGCGTCGTAATCCATCGTGGTGTCCATCATGATGTTGCCGGGAATCACCGGCGCACTCGAGCCGCCAGGGATCACAGCCTTGAGGGTTGAACCACCTCGCATGCCACCGGCCAGCTCAAGCAACTTTGAAAACGGCGTACCCAGTGGGATTTCGTAATTACCAGGCCGCTCGACATCGCCCGTAATAGAGAAGAGCTTGGTACCACCGTTGTTGGGCTTACCCACTTCGAGGTAGGCCGGACCACCGTTGCGGATAATCCACGGCACAGCCGCAAACGTTTCCGTGTTGTTGATCGTGGTTGGTTTGCCGTACAAACCAAAACTGGCTGGGAAGGGTGGCTTAAAGCGTGGCTGCCCTTTCTTTCCCTCCAGCGACTCGAGCAGAGCAGTTTCTTCACCGCAGATGTAAGCACCGAAGCCGTGGAAAGCATGCAACTGGAAATTAAATTGCGAGCCCAGGATGTTGTCGCCGAGGAACCCTGCTTTGCGTGCCTCTTCCAAGGCTTCTTCAAAGCGCTGGTAGACCTCAAAAATCTCGCCATGGATGTAGTTGTATCCAACGGGGATTCCCATGGCGTAGGCTGCAATCGCCATACCTTCAATGACGATATGCGGATTCAAGCGCAGAATATCGCGATCTTTGAACGTACCAGGCTCGCCTTCGTCGGAGTTACAGACCAAATACTTTTGACCTGGGAACGTGCGGGGCATAAAGCTCCACTTCAAACCCGTCGGGAAGCCTGCACCACCGCGACCACGCAAGCCAGACGCTTTGACTTCAGCGATCACATCCTCTTGTGTCATGCCAGTCGTCAGAATCTTACGCAAAGCCTCGTAGCCACCGCGCTTCACGTAGTCAGCCAGACGCCAGTTGTTGCCATCCAGATCCGCCATGATCTGCGGGCCGATATGACGGCCATGCAAGGCCATTGAATCAGTGGGTGTGCCAGGCGATGCAATCAAGCCCTGACCGTATTTCGAAAGAATGGCTGCGGTGCTCATGCGGCACCTCCTTTTGCAGCCGCGCTCAGATCGGCGATCATCGCATCAATCTTGTCAGCGGCCATGCGCACACACATGTGCGTGTTGTTAACCAAAAGTACCGGCGAATCACCGCAAGCACCCATACACTCGCCTTCAACGAGCGAGAAGGTGCCACATGCTGTGGTCTCACGAAAGCCGATACCGAGTTTCTGTTTGAGATAGTCGGCTGTTTTTTCACCATCGCGCAGCGCGCACGGCAAGTTTGTACACACACTGATCTTGAATTTGCCAACGGGGCGCACGTCAAACATGTTGTAAAACGTGGCGTTCTCTTGCACAGCAATCGCAGGTTGGCCCAGGTAGTCTGCGATGTCCTGAATCACTTCAGGCGATACCCAGCCTTTTTCCTCTTGGGCGATTGCCAGCGACGCCATGATGGCCGACTGCTTTTGATCAGCCGGGTACTTGGCAATCTCGCGGTCGATTCTTTTGTAGGCCTGTTCAGAGAGCAGCATGTTCAAATCCGGTAGAAGCTTAACGATGACCGTTAGCGGTCAATCTCACCAAAAACAATATCCTGGGTACCGATGATCGTGACGGCGTCGGCAATCATGTGGCCACGCGACATTTCGTCGAGCGCCTGCAAGTGCACAAAACCTGGCGCAC
>CAMCWG010000282.1 GCA_945882005.1 Bordetella parapertussis | reverse complement strand
GGGGCCAGGCGTAGGATCTGGAAAATCGAGATATTCAATTTGGCTATCCCCAGCAAAGACGATTCCTTTCACTGTTTTCCCCTCGTGATGAATGTTGATTAACGCTATCTTTGTCTAATAGTCGTTATGATTTGCAGGGATCATACCCGAGGCTTTGAGACGAATCCCTCTTACGAATTCCTCAAGCCTTACAAAAATAGAATTAACCTATGAACCCACTGAATCCTAAAAAGTTGTTGCTTACCAAATGGACAGCAAAGCAACCGATCGCCAAGAACAAGCACTTCTTGGTGTCGAAAGTACATTATCCCGAGCCACCCGAGACTAAAATTGAGTTCATCGAGTTAGAAGCCATTTACTCAAAGAAGATTCAGCTAGTACCATGGCGAGACCTACAGGATGACAGCATCTGGGTACAGGGTTGGAAATAGCAAAAGGATTGGAAGCGTGAAGCGACAAGACAAAGCCTATATTGCAGGAATTTTTGAGCATCCGACGCGACATGCTCCCGACAAGTCACTGGTTCAATTGCATGTTGAGTGCGCACTCGGGGCACTCAACGATGCGGGCTTGAGCGCCAAAGATGTGGATGGGTTCTTTGGCGGCCGAGATATTCCTGGCTCGAATGCAAACTGGTTTATCGATCACATGAACCTGAAGCTTCGGTATATTGACTCAACCGATGCCGGTGGCTGCTCTCCCCTTATTCATGTGGCACATGCAGTCGAGGCGATTGCCTCTGGTCGCTGCAACGTCGCACTCATCACGCTGGCAGGCCGACCACGCAGTGAACAGATGAAGACTGGCACGGCACCACGACCTTGCGAGCCTGAACGTCCCGACGCCCTTTGGGAGGCAGGTTATCGTCCGACGATTACCACCGCCTACGCCATGATGATGTCTCGGCATATGCATGAGCACGGTACAACGTTAGAACAACTTGCATGGATCCGTGTGACGGCGTCAGAGCACGCAAAGCACAACCCAAATGCAATGTTCAACAAGCCTGTGACCGTAGACGATGTGATGCGCTCGCCTCTGATCGCATCTCCACTGCGACGGATGGACTGCTGTGTCATTAGCGATGGTGGTGGAGCGCTCGTTTTGGTGAGCCCTGAAATCGCTAAGTCACTGAAGAATCCACTAGTCCGTGTGATTGGAACCGGTCATACGATGCACGGTCATAACGGAGGAAATACCTCGTTAACGACAACGGGTGCATCTATTAGCGGACCTATGGCGTTTGCCGAGGCTGGCGTGACCGCACGAGATTTCAAATACGCGTCGATTTACGATAACTTTACGATCATGGTCTTAATGCAGCTCGAGGACCTTGGCTTTTGTAAAAAAGGGGACGGTGGGAAATTCGTAGCCGATGGCAAACTGATCTCGGGCAACGGATCTCTGACCATCAACACTGACGGCGGCGGGCTTTGCAACAATCACCCAAGCAACCGTGGCGGCATCACAAAGCTCATTGAGGCCACCCGCCAGTTACGCGGTACGGCCCATCCCGCCGTGCAAGTTAAAAACTGCGATCTTGCCTTGGCATCGGGCCCTGGAGGCTTTATCGGTGCGGGTTACGCCCACGCGACTGTCGTTCTTGAGAGGCTATAGATGAGTAACGAACACATTACCCTCCACACGCAGGCACTGGCGGCTAATCCAGATCTCGCGTTTTTCTGGGAAGCTACAAAAAAAGAGGTGATGCTGCTGCCAAACTGTGCTGACTGCGGCAAAACGCACTGGTATCCCCGACTGTTCTGTCCGCTTTGCTTTAGCAACAAGCTTGAGTGGAAAGAGGCTTCCGGCAAAGCAAAAATCTATGCAGCGACGATGCTTAGCAAAGCTGCCGAACCCTATGTTGTCGCCTATGTAGAGTTAGCAGAAGGCCCTCTGATGCTCACCAACATTGTGGACTGCAAACTAGACGATCTGCAAATCGGTGCCCCGTTAATGCTTACGTTTTCACCCATGAGTTCGGGGCACTTCTTGCCGGTATTTCGGTTAGCGAAATAGCGCTATCGATCCCACCAGATACACACAAGGGTCTAGAAGTCCAAAAATGGCACGTATGCACAGCCTATTGCACCCCGGTTCTCTGCGCATGATGCGTATGCTGATCACGTGTCCATCGCAGGCACTGATGCGGAGCACTTCGCCCGACTACTGCACGGACGCCCTCCTTTACTGACCTTTGCTTTGGGCGGGGAACAGGGGTGCTTTATTGACATGCCGTATCGAGGTTAATCAAAACCCATAGCAATACAAACTTCTAGGACTAGTTAAGCTTGATATTGCCCTGCTTAATCACGTTCGACCATTTAGTCAGCTCAGCAGGCACACGCGCCTTGGCTGACTCCGTGGTTCCGCCAATTGTGATGATGCCGAGCGTTAACAGCTTTTCTTTGACGTCGGCTTGTTGCAAGACCGCATTCGTTTCTCTATTTAACAAGCTAACGATGTCGGCCGGAGTGCCCGTGGGTGCGAACAAGGTGTAGTTCGTTGCGGTCTCATAGCCAGGCACTCCTGCTTCCGCCATAGTCGGCACGTCTGGAAGTATCGGCACTCTAGTCCGCGTCGCAACAGCCAGCGCTCGAATCTTGCCTGACTTTATATGCGGCAAATGAGCTGGCATGCTGTCAACAGACAGCTGTACCCTTCCGGACATTAAGTCAGGTAGAAACTGCGTTGTCCCTTTGTAAGGAACATGCACCAATTGCACGCCCGTCATCTGCATAAACATTTCAGCATTCAAATGCTGAGAACCACCAATACCAGATGAGGCATAGCTCAACTTACCGGGCTCTGCTTTGGCCAAAGCAATAAGCTCTTGAACATTCTTCACCGGCAAATCAGCATTAACAACCAAACCTACCGTACCAAACCCAACTTCAACAATAGGGATGAAGTCGCGTTGCATATCAAACCCAAGATTTTTGTGCACGTGCGGCGCAATCGCATAGTCAGTGATGCTGCCTAACATCAGCGTATATCCATCTGCGGGGCTTTTGGCAAGCGCATCTGCCCCGATCGTCGCACCAGCACCGGGGCGATTCTCCACTGCAATCGTTTGTCCGATTCGCACTGACAATCGCTCTGCAATGAGACGTGCAACAGTGTCCACGCCACCTCCTGGCGGATAAGGCGCGATCATCTTGACTGGCTTATTGGGATAAGACTGCTGGGCAAAGACATCAACCGACACGCCCGTAAGCGGTGCAGCAACCACGACTGCAAGAGTCGACATGAAACGACGGCGAAGCACTTTAGACATAGCTATCTCTCCTTTAATTTGCCTTCCCAG
>CAMCWG010000281.1 GCA_945882005.1 Bordetella parapertussis | reverse complement strand
GCTGAGTGAGGCGTACTCGACAGGTTGACCTTGCACGCTCGTCGACCAAGTAACCTGACCACTGGGGTCGGTACTAGGTTTGGCGTAAAGCGACGAAACGCTTGGTGGGACTGCGCGCCCCAACCCTAGAATGAGTCGATCGTGCAACGCGTCGAAGCCAGCAACACTGCTGGGCTCGAACTGTCGTTGCGCGATACGGTTCACAAACTTACTGGGTCAAAATCGACGATTGTCGCTGAAGCTTGTCAATTTCTTGCTGTAAAGCGGTCACCCGGTTCTGAAGCTCTTGACCATTAGCCGCAGAAGAATTTACTGGTGTTGCGTTCAGTTGATTCAGTTTTGCGGTAGCTTGTCTGATCTGCTGACTTAAGGCCTCATTGCCCGGATTCGTTGCCCTGACCTGCTGCAGATAGTTGTTGACACTACGATTGATCGCAGACAACTGATTACGACGGGCAGTCACGTCAGCCTTGCTCAGCTCGTTCTTCTTCTCTAGAGCCGCAAGCGCTTCGCGCAGCGCTGCATTCGTTTTTTGGGCCTCGGCTAGTTGCGCCTCCTTATCCTTGGCGCGCGCATCGTACGAACCCGAGAAGTCACAGTTCATTTTTGTGAGCAGCCCTGCGTCGCGCAAAGCACGTGGATCGCAGCCCGCTTTATCTACTGCACAGCCTGTGACCACTAAGGTCGTGGCAAGCATTAGAGAATGCTTCAAAATTTGATTCATGCTGTTAGCCCTCAACCTTGATCACCGAGCTTAACGAATATGCCGAGTCCAGCGCACGCTTCATCGTGTCGCGGGTACGACTTAACTGAGCGAGCTCAGCCTGAAGCCTTCTTGTGTCGGCTCCGACCGCACGCTCTTTCTCGATGATTTCTTGATAGCCGTCAACCCGAGCGTTAATGTCGGCAAGCTCTTTCTCCAGGTAGGCTTTGTTAGCCTTGATGCGATCAAGCTCCTGTTTAGCTTTACGTTGATCGACTTGCTTCGTTGAGACCTGCCGCTGTAGTTGCTGTAATGTTTGTTGGTTCTCGCGCAAAACTACGTTGATGTTTTGAATACGCGTCTGCAACTTGTTGTTATCGTTCTGCACGTCTTGAATAAACGAGTCAATGCGTTGCTCATTATTAGCGTATTTGGCGCGTCTAGAATCCAACAAGTAGTTTGCGCCTGCGCCAACTCCGCAGCCAGCAACAGCGGCAATTGCCATACAAGCTGCTTTGTTCCCCGAGTTACTCACGGCACAAGCAAGTGCACCGGCGATAGCGCCGGCAGCGCAAGCTTGTAAGCCGGACTTGCTAAAGAACTTCGCATCCTCGCCACTGGTTAGTCGGGGATCAACGTCACCACCGCCCATGTTTTGACAGCCAACTAAAAAAATCGCACACATCAGAGCAGCGATTGCTGTGCCAACCCTGCGGTGAAAAAAATTTAACATTTGAAATACTCCATTAGTTATTGACAACAGCTTTACAGGTAGATAACCAGTCATCTTGCCGAATCTTCTTATCCTTCATGTATTCGACTAAGTGCTGATGGTGCTTATCTAGGAAAGCCGGTAGATTACTTCTCTTGCGGTCAAGAATTTGCTGCCGCTTTGCCTTGAATTCGGGTTCGATCATTGCCAAATTGTATATCGATCCCGATTCGACCAACGCATCGGCATATGTGGTCATCGCTAAATCCTGCGCGAGCGCCCTTTCCTCAAGGTTTCTTTTCCATTTCCCGGTACAGTCGGCCTTGTCCGGCTCACTGAGTGAGCTCAAATTGGCACAAGTCTCTTTATAAAACTTAGCAAAAGAGTCGTAGAAAATACCCTCTCGTTTTACCATTGCGCACATATATGCCCCTTGCTGTAACGAGGAACGGATCGCGATACTTCGCTGTCCGTCCCGTTCAACGTTTGCAGAGCGCAATTCTGTGCGTAGCGCTTCGAGTTCCTTTTTTAATTTGTCATCTTTAAGACCAGTCACTAAACTTGATAGGCGATCTAAGGTACTTGTGCCCGCGAGTTGATTGGGCGCGCCTGCACTCGGTGCTGGGGCAGTGACTGGAGCCGTCCCAAGCTGAGCCCAGTCCTGCTCAATCTGTTTGCTGCGCTGAACTGAAGTCAGCGCAGGCGAAACTAAAGCCAACCGAAATCCGCTCGTTCGCGGACGATTAGGCTCGCTCGCCTGGTAGTAAACCTGCTCTTGGCGCCAGGCCGTTCTGATATCCGCTTCAGGGGTTAAGTAATTCGCACCCCTGACAATAAAGCCCCCAGCTTGTCCGTGAAAGCGATCGAGCTTATTGAGCCTAAAGGGCTCGAACATCATCTCATCGGCATTACCAAGAATGTCGTGCAAGCCAAGTGGATTCGGTGACAAGAGTCCCACGAGTTGAAGTTTGCCGTTCGCGGATTGAGATCCGGCAAACCATACATTTTTGTTCATGCCGCCTGCCATGGGGTAACGTGACTCACGAAACTCGGCGCTGCCAACACTATTGCCGCCACGCGCAGCAAACTCCCACTCTACCTCAGTGGGCAAGCGAACAAAGCCCGGCGCGCCGTCTTCCTTAGGTAGCTTGTCTAGAGCATTCTTACGCAACCAGATATTTAAGCGGTTACTGAACTGTATTGCATCAAACCAGCTTAATGCAGTCTTGGGGAGCATCATCTTCATCGCTGGTTTTGGGCAGGTCTCTTGCATCACGGCTTGGAATTGCAGGTCCGTTACTTCATATTTGCCTATGAGGTAATAGCGGCCAGTCGCTGGTGCAACGGCGGTGAAGCTGCCAGCAATATGTGCTGGATGCGCTTGCTCGAGATGCCGTTGAGTTGAGTCCTCGGCTCCCAGAGTCACACCGAAATCATCCAGAGGTTTACTGCCGGGCACAAGCACCTTACGAAATGTCATTGCGCCGTCGCACGGCAACGAAAGAACAACATCGTCCTCGAGCGGCTTGGGATTAAAGAAGCGTGCCTCCCACTGCTGTGCTGATGCAGGCAAACAAAACGCAATACCCGCCATGACAACAAGCAGGCGTATTTGATCTTTAAACATCTCGTAAACTCTCCGCAGGTTCTATTCTTGTTGCCAGTAGCCCGCCAAACGCGCACACGACAATACTGATTGCCATCGCGCTAGCTAAGCCAATACCAAAGTGTATGGGCTCCAGTCGACACACGAAGGTGCCACGCGTCAGATGCGTGGCGAGTACCTGATTGAACGTGTAGCTGCCGACAAAATACATTGCACAGCCTAATCCAAACCCGATAATAGTTAAAAAGAGTGCTTGTGTAATGACATAGCCGAGCATGCTACGACGCCCATAGCCAAATAGCCGGAGT
>CAMCWG010000280.1 GCA_945882005.1 Bordetella parapertussis | reverse complement strand
AACACGCCACCACGGGTCAAGAACTCGCGGTCTTTGTTCAATTCCTCAAGCGCTTGCTCGAGCGAGCTGCACACTGTTGGGATCTTTGCATCCTCTTCAGGTGGCAAGTCGTACAAGTTCTTGTCTGCTGGATCGCCTGGGTGAATCTTATTCTGCACACCATCCAGACCTGCCATCATCAAGGCCGAGAAAGCCAAGTATGGGTTGGCCAGTGGATCTGGGAAGCGCGCCTCAATACGGCGACCCTTGGGGTTTGCAACGTAAGGAATACGGATCGAAGCCGAGCGGTTACGTGCCGAGTAAGCAAGTTTCACAGGGGCTTCGTAATGTGGCACCAGACGCTTGTACGAGTTCGTACCTGGGTTGGTGATCGCATTCAGTGCACGTGCGTGCTTGATCACACCGCCGATGTAGTACAGAGCAAACTCAGACAGACCGGCATAACCATTGCCAGCGAACAAGTTCTGACCGTCTTTCCAGATCGACTGGTGCACGTGCATGCCCGAACCGTTGTCACCGACAATTGGCTTTGGCATGAAGGTTGCAGTTTTGCCGTAGGCGTGTGCAACGTTGTGAATCGTGTACTTCATGATCTGGTTCCAGTCTGCACGTGTAACGAGTGTGCTGAACTTGGTGCCGATTTCGAGCTGACCAGCGCCAGCGACTTCGTGGTGGTGCACTTCGACAGGGATGCCAGCTTCTTCGAGCAACAAGCACATCTCTGAACGCATGTCTTGCATTGAGTCAACAGGAGGAACTGGGAAGTAGCCGCCTTTCACTTTAGGACGGTGAGCCAAGTTGCCGCCTTCGAATTCCATGCCGGTTGACCATGAGCCCTCTTCGGACTTGATCTTGACGTGGCAGCCGGACATATCGTCGCCCCAAGTCACGCCGTCGAACACAAAAAACTCTGGCTCTGGGCCGAAATAAGCTGTGTCGCCCAGGCCGCTGGACTTCAGGTAGGCTTCAGCGCGTTTTGCCAATGAGCGTGGATCGCGCTCGTAGCCTTTCATGTCTGAGGGCTCAACCACGTCGCAAGTCAGGATCATGGTTGACTCTTCACGGAATGGATCCATGTGTGCAGTCGCTGGATCTGGAATCAACAGCATGTCTGAAGCTTCAATGCCTTTCCAACCTGCGATCGACGAACCGTCAAATGCGTGGCCGTCTTTGAATTTCTCTTCGCCCATTTGGCTGACAGGCACAGAGACGTGCTGCTCTTTGCCCATGGTGTCCGTAAAACGGAAGTCAACAAACTTGACTTCGTTTTCGGCAATCTTCTTCAGAACATCTTTAGAGGTGGTCATTATTGACTCCGGATATGAAATAGAAGGAATGACTGACTAATATTTTGGTTGGAACTAGCACGTAATTTTACCTTGAGAGACTCAAAGCAATTTCTGTGCCAACATTTACGGGCTGAAATAGCCCTGTAGCGGGGCTTTTATTTGCACTAATTTAGTGCAAATGCGCACGAAATGGGATTTTTATGCACTAAGTAAGTGCTAAGACAGAAAAATGCCCTGCAACTCATTCAGAAATCGCCAGCCAATTGGAGTGGCCTGATAACGAATTGACGAGTCGATTAAAAGCCCCTTCTGTGTGGCTTGTGTAAGCATACCCGCAAACCCAGCTGGCGCCTTACCGCAGCGCTCTGGATACAAGGATACCGGCACGCCCTCACGCAACCGCAAGGCATTGAGCATGAACTCGAACGGCAGCTCGCTGGGGTCTAGGGTGCGTGATTCAGCGATATGAGAGCCATCTCTTTGCAAAGCTGCCTGCATCCACATGTCCGGACTGCGCGTCCTCGCTTCCCGCAGTATTTTGTCGGGAAACGACAGCTTGCCATGAGCACCCGGGCCTAAGCCCAAATAATCCCCAAATTGCCAGTAGTTCAAGTTGTGTCTTGCCCGCGCACCTGCTTTGGCGAACGCCGAGACCTCATAGCGCTCAAGGCCGGACGCGCCACATAAGCGTTCAATGGCGTCCTCCATCTCGACGGCAAGGTCGTCCTCGGGCAACGCTGGCGGAAACTTCGCAAAGACCGTATTTGGCTCGATACTGAGCTGATACATCGACAAATGTTCCGTACCAAACGACAACGCTTCTCGCGCGTCTAGGATGGACTCTTGCAAGGTTTGCTGCGGCAAGGCAAACATCAAATCCAAGTTGACCCGCGCGACAGCACGTTGCGCCATCTCAATGGCCGCGCGCGCTTGATCTGCATCGTGGACTCGACCTAGCGCCTTAAGTTGTCTGCTATCGAAGGACTGAATACCTAGCGAGATTCTGTTGACGCCGCTGTGGGCATATTCAAGTAGTCTATTCGCCTCGGCTGTACCTGGATTCGCCTCAATGGTGATTTCAGCATCTGGCCAAAGATTTAAATGCGTGCGCAGCATGGACAGCAAGCGATCCATCGCATGTTCGCTCAACAAGCTAGGTGTGCCACCGCCAATAAAGACGGTATGCACCTGACGGCCCCACACGCTTGGAAGCGCTTGCTCTAGGTCGGCCTGTAAGGCATCCAGATACTGATCTTCGGGCAGAACACTGGGTGCTTGATGCGAATTGAAATCGCAGTAGGGGCACTTACGCACACACCAAGGTACGTGGATATAAACCGACAGGGGCGGCAAGGTGGTTAGCAGCGACCCAGTCCCGGCAAGACCCACGGTGCTCGATACAAGTTTGCTCGTGGCTTGCTCAGCAACTATCGGGATGATGCGTGCCATTAAGCAAGCATCCCAGCTAGTCTGAGTTGCGCGATCAATTCACGCATCGCCAACCCGCGATGACTGATGGCATTTTTTTTCTCGGGCGCAAGCTCGGCTACGCAACAGCCCTCTTCTTTCAAAAAGAAATAGGGATCGTAGCCAAAACCATTGCCGCCGCGCGCCTGATCCACGATTTCTCCATGCCAATTAGCCTGAGCAATGACAGGCTGTGGGTCATCAGGGCGCGTGACAAGCACCAATACTGCCACGTACCAGGCGCGTCGATCGGTCACGCTGCGCAAGACTGTCAATAGCTTTTCGTTGTTCGCTGCGTCCGAGCGTGGTCCATCAAGCACTTGCGCATAGCGCGCGGAATGCACGCCCGGCTCCCCATCTAACGCATGCACGCACAGACCAGAGTCGTCTGCCAACGCAGGTAAACCCGACAAAGCGCTTGCGTGCCTGGCCTTCGCGAGTGCGTTCTCAACGAATGTTGCGTGCGGCTCAGGCGCATCGGGAATATTCAAACTCTTTTGCGAAATGAGCTTGACACCCAGTGGCGCAAAAAGTGCTTCGAACTCTTTGATTTTTCCGGCATTGCCAGAGGCCAACACAAGAGAGCTCAGCATCATTCCCGCTCCTGTAAGTCCGCAGGGGGCACGTCTTCTATCAGCATATTGACGAGCTCACGTGCA
>CAMCWG010000279.1 GCA_945882005.1 Bordetella parapertussis | reverse complement strand
CGCTTGGGTATGCGTCACAAATAATTGTGACGAGTACCGCGACTGCGCGTGATTTGACTCAGCACTTTGAGGTATCGCCCGAACGCATCGAGGCTGTCATCCCGGGAACAGATCGCGTTGCTTTGGCGAAGGGTTCACAGAGTCATGTGGTTGCGTTGCTATCCGTGGGCTCAATCATTCCGCGCAAGGGCTTTGACGTTTTGTTGCCCGCGCTAAATCAAATAAGAGGTTTACCCTGGCATTTGACTATTGCAGGCGATCGCTCACGAAACCTAGAGGCACCGCTACAGCTTGATCGCGACATGAAGCAGTTTGGTTTTAGCGATCGCATCAGCATACTTGGCGCGGTCTCTGTTGAAACCCTCGCGGTTCTGTATGCGGCCTCAGATGTTTTTGTATTGGCCTCACGCTTCGAGGGTTTTGGTATGGCTTACGCCGAGGCGCTCGCACATGGCTTGCCTGTTGTAGGAACAACGGGCGGCGCGATTCCCGATACGGTACCCGCAGAGGCTGGCTTGTTAGTGGAACCCGACAACGTCGCTGCGTTGGCGCAAGCGCTTAAAAATATTATCGAAAGTCGCGACTTGCGAGATCGGCTAGGGCTTGGTGCTCAGCGCATTGCGCTGCTTCAGCCAACGTGGGCTGATTCTGCTCAGCGGTTCTCAGAGGTATTGCTGAAGTCGATCGGCAATCGCTGAGACGACAGGTCGATATCGTAGATGACTTCGTCTTCAAGGACATAGGCTTTCGCTTTGAAGCGCGTCGCTTCGTCCATTGTTTGAATAGCGGGTAGATTGAATGCTGCGCGACCTGAACCCATAATAATGGGAGCAACGAGCAAGTGGAGTCGATCAAGACAGCCAGCCCGCATAAAACGAGAGACTGTTTCAGTGCCACCTTCGATCAACACGCGTTTTAAGCCGCGCGCATGCAGTGCACGCAAAATATCCCTCGGCTCAATGTGACCGGTCGGGGTGTTCAGAAGGATAAGTTCTACGCCGGAGGGGATGGGAGAGGTGGGGGTGTTGCTAACTAGCCACACACGGCGAGCGCCATCCTCACGCCAAACCTTCGCATTTGGGGCTAAGCGTGCACTTGGATCGAGGACGATTCGCGCCGGATTTCGGCCTTTTGTTAAGCGAACGTTCAGCTGCGGGTCGTCTGCCGTAGCCGTGCCGATGCCCACTAGCACCGCATCTACACAGGCTCGTAGCTGGTGTAAGTGCATCAAACTCGCAGGCCCATTTACATAGCGAGAATGACCAGTAATCGTCGCGATCCGTCCATCCAAAGTCTGGCCGAGTTGACCGACGATTGTCATGTCGTCCCTCGTGCCAGCGGGAACAAAGGCCAGGGCATCGAGGGGTCCCAAGATGGGGGGCGACGGCGGGACAGGGGCGTTGAGGGGCAAGGTGGGGAGACCGTATTACGTTGGAGGATATAGGTGTTATCCACTAGAAATTTACAGCAAAGTGGCATAATTACAAAGCCGTGACTTAACCATTCAAACAACAGGTTCATTGTGTTCAGGCCAGATCCCTTAATTGAAGTTGACCGCGCAATATCCGAATTGCGCCGGGGCGCAGGTGTGCGCGTATATTCCGGGTCAACGAGTGTGCTGATGCTCGCGACCGAGGCGGTGTCAGTGGAAATGCTGGGGCTGTTTGCGGCGCAAGGCCTGAGCACTCTTCGACTGGTCATGACGGGTACGCGCGCAAACGTGCTCGGTATTGATAAGTCTGACCGCTCGACGTGTGTTGTCAGTGCACCTGATAGCCTGGATGCTGCGACCATTGAGTATCTGGCTAATCCGTTGGTGGCGAAGGCACCGCAGCCAAAGCTTTCTGATTTACTCGTCAATCAAGCGACGCCGCTTGAGATGTCATGCGTAAAGCTTGCCAAGCTCTCACGCCTGTTGCCTGCAGCAGTGCTTGTCGATTGCGGAGAAAATTCCGACGCGTTCTCGGTCGAGGCCGATGCGATCGAAAGTTATATGAAAACCGCGGCACACTCGTTGCGGATTGTGAGCCGGGCGCGTGTCCCGCTCGAAGACGCTGAACACGCGCAAGTCGTGGCATTTCGTCCGCGTGATGGTGGCATTGAGCACCTTGCGATTGTCGTGGGCGAGCTCAAGACAGATGCGCCCGTTTTAATCAGAATGCACTCTGAGTGTTTCACTGGTGATTTGATGGGTTCACTGCGTTGTGACTGTGGCAATCAGTTGCGCGGTGCGATTAGCGAAATTGCCAAAGCAGGTAGTGGTATCCTGCTGTACTTGGCCCAGGAAGGTCGCGGGATTGGTTTGGTGAACAAGTTAAGGGCTTATCAGTTGCAAGACTCCGGCTTTGATACTGTAGACGCCAATCTTCAGTTAGGTTTTGATTCTGATGAGCGTGACTATTTACCCGCGGCGCAGATGCTTAACTTACTCGGTGTGAGCCAAGTAAAACTGTTGACGAATAATCCACTTAAAGTTGCTGCACTCGCAAAGCAAGGAATTGACGTCGTCGAGCGCGTTGCACATATTTTTCCGTCTAACGAACACAATGATGGCTATTTGCGCACCAAGGCAGCAAAGAGCGGTCACATGTTTAATTTTGAACCAAAGAAATGATGATGAAAGTTCTTGGCTTTAAACCTGTCTGCCTGACCACGGTCTTGGCGGCTCTGATCGTAAGCCTAAGTGGTTGCGCGCAGGTCTCTAGCGCCAAGCCGGGTACACCGATTGCCGACGTGTTGAAGCAGTACGGGAAGCCGGCTGTTACGTGTCCAACAAAGGATGGTGGACGACGCATGGTTTGGACACAGCAGCCTGAAGGTGAGACCGCCTATGCGGTGCAAGTACCTAAGAGCGGACTAATCCAAGCGCCGGAGCAAGTGCTCAGAACGGAAAGCTTTAACATCATGAGTAACGGCGAAGTCTGGACCCGCGAAATGGTGCATTGCCAATTTGGACCACCTGCGAATATTTCGCGTGACGGAATTGGCAGTGAAGAATGGATTTGGGGTTATCGCTATATGGCGGCAGGCGACGACGCACAGATGATGTACGTCTATCTTGGGTCAAATGGTGCGAGTGTCACGCACTTTGTGTCTCAGCCAGACCCCGAGCGTAACCCCGAGGTCATGGGCCGTCGTTAATTAAACTACGCCAGGTGCGCCTGCTTTCGCAGGTGCTGCATCATAGATCGGTGGATGCGTCACGATTGACTGTAATTCGGGATGCGCCACCTCTAATGCCGCCATATCTGGTTTCGCGCGGCAGAGCTCTGGATCTAGTGCAAAGGCTTGCTCAAGCGCGTGTGCAGCCGCCATTAACTTACCATCCTCATAGAGTCGACCGGACACTTGCAATCCGAAGGGCATATTGTGTTCGTCTTTCCCGCATGGCAATGCGATAGTCGGGTTTGTTGCGAGGGTGACAACATAGGTCAGACCAAGCCAGTGGTAGTAGTTTTT
>CAMCWG010000278.1 GCA_945882005.1 Bordetella parapertussis | reverse complement strand
AAACAAGTAAATTACAAAACATTACATTTGATGCCTTTTATAGTGGTTACTACTTACTATATTCGTCACACATTAAAGAAAGTGGGATTGATTGCATCAAGACGCATTTAGGCTACATTTCATTGCCTAAGAATATTCCATAGGAGGCGTTGTGCGAGCGTTGGTATGTGAGCAGTTTGGTCTTCCATCAGAGGTTGCGCATGTAAAAGCCTGGCCTGACCCACCGGCTCCCAAAGATCATGAGGTCACCATCGATGTAGCCTTTGCAAGTGTCAGTCATTCCTCTGGGCTTCTGATTGAAGGCAAATATCAGACGACTCCTCCGTTACCTTTTATTCCGGGCACAGAGGCCGTGGGTACGGTTGTTGCCTGCGGTACGCAGGTCAAGCATGTACGACCTGGGGATCGCGTGATGGGACTGGCAAGATGGGGGTGTTTTGCAGAGCGGATCACGATCGGCGCACACACGGTATACCCAGTCCTGGAGGGAATGGATTGGCTGCAGGTGCTACCTTTACCCCTTTCCTACGGCACTGCTTACACGGCCTTATTGTGGCGTGCCAAGATCGAACCGGGTGAATCCTTACTAGTCCTCGGTGCGGGCTCGGGGACGGGATTGGCCTGTGTTGAAATCGCCGCAGCCTTAGGGATCAAAGTGATAGCGTGTGCGAGCACTCCAGATAAGCGCGAGCTCGCGCTGAGCCGCGGAGCGGATCATGTTGTTGAGCCAGGGGATGCGTTTGTTCAACAGGTTAAGGCGTTGACCAACGGTCGTGGCGCCGACGTGATTTTTGATCCAATCGGCGGGCCAGTCATGGAGCGTGCGTTGAGGGCAACCGCACAGGCGGCAAGAATCTTGACAATCGGCTTTGCAAGCGGCCAAGTCCCCTCGCTTCCCATGAACATCGTGTTAGTTAAAAATCTGTCGTTGCTTGGTTTCTTTTTCGGGTTATACACAGGATGGACGCCTGAGGATGAAACACAAATGCATTGGCCTGCGATGCAAAACATGATGAATACATTGCAGCGATGGACGCTTGCCGGGCGTATTCAACCTAGCGTGACGAAAACGTATCCTTTAACAGGCCTGACAGATGCGTTGTCTGATTTGCATCATCGTCAGGTAACAGGCAAGCTCGCCTTAGAAATTCTTGGAGATATAAAAAAATGAAATATCAGTTGAAAGTCGTGCAATCAAGTGGTTCGCTGCGTCGGGCTCTGCTAGGTGGGTTGGTTGTCGGTGCATTGTCTGTTGCAACGACGAGTTTTGCACAAACCGCAGCCACGTTCCCTAATCAGTCGATTCGCATGGTTGTGCCTTACCCACCAGGTGGGCCGACCGACATCACTGCGCGCGTGGTGGCTGCTGAAATGATGAAAACGCTAGGTCAGAACGTCGTCATTGATAACCGCCCGGGGGCGAGCGGGATGATTGGGTCTGAAATGGTCACAAAGTCTACGCCCGATGGCTACACCTTATTGGCTAATGCCTCGATCCATGTGATTAACCCTAGCGTCTATCCAGACATGCGTTTCGATGCAATCAAAGATTTCACACCGATTACGCAGCTTGCACAGGTGCCTTTGGTTTTGGTGGTGCCCGCCAACTCTCCGATTAAGAGCGTCAAGGATTTGGTCGAGTATGCGAAAGCAAATCCTGGCAAAGTTAATTTTGGTTCGGCCGGGAGCGCCTCAGCGCAACACTTGGCTGGCGAGTCCTTCAAGATTGCAGCCGGCATTCAGATGCAACATATTCCGTACAAGGGTAGTGCGCCGGCATTAACTGACTTGGCGGGCGGTCAGCTGCAGCTGATGTTTGATTCCATGCCCTCTGCGACACCGATGATTAACTCCGGTAAGTTGCGCGCCATTGCAGTGACAACGACTAAGCGCGCCAAAGCACGGCCAGATTTGCCGACAATCGCTGAGTCTGGATTTCCTGGCTTTGACATCAGTACTTGGTATGCCTACTGGGCGCCAAAGGGTACCCCCTCTGACATCGTCGAGAAGCTATCAGCGGCCGCCGCGCAAGCCTTGAAAAACCCTGAAGTCATTGCCAAGTACGAAGCAATGGGTGCAGAGCCCGTCGGATCTACGCCTAAACAGTTTGCCGCCTACGTCGAAAGTGAGGCAAAAAAGTGGAACGATATTGTTAAGAAGTCAGGTGCAAAACTCGACTGAGCGTATCGACTGAGATCCGGTTATGGAGCTTTTCCAAACCAGATCTTGTTGAATATTCCGTCTTTGTCGATGAGTAAGTGTTTAAGGCCAGCAAATATGTGCCCAAGTGCCACAACGATCAGCACGACGGCGAGCGTGCCATGTATGCCGAGCAGTTGTTTTGCCAAAACTTGATCAACAGGCACTCCGGGCATCGCCGGTAAGTTATATCCGCCTAGTGTGATCAGGGCAGGAAACGCAGTGACGCCAGCCCAACCCAGTAGAGGTACCGCTAGCAGTAACCCATAGAGGCCGATGTGGACGACTTTTATCAACGCGCGCTGCACCCGAGGCAGGGAGACCGGGTCGCGGACGGGTTGTGCCCTAAATCGAATAATTAAGCGCAAACCAACCAATACTAGAACCGTGAACCCCAAGGCCTTATGCCAAGCGTAGAGTGTATTGGTCAGTGCGTCCCAAAGATTAGCCGAAGAGCGGCTAGTCATCCAAAATCCCAGTACGACTAAGGCGAGCAGCAACAGGACGGAAACCCAATGAATGAGCCGCAAGCTGAAAGGATATTTTGACGTGGTTTGCATGTTGGAACCTCGCAATAAACACCCACTCTACCGAAATTGCACGTACCCTGTCTATAATCGCTTGCCGTTCATTTTCGTGAAACACTGACAATTAAAGGGTGAGTTCCCATGTTGCTCTGGCTCGTGTTTGCTTATCTTGCCGTATCGATCGCTATTGGGTTGTACGGGGCTTCAAAGGTACACAACGCAAAAGATTACGTCACGGCAGGGCGTAATCTGCCCTTTGTTGTCGTGCTGGCAATGGTCTTTGCCACATGGTTCGGTGCCGAAACTGTTTTGGGGATTTCTGCGACCTTTCTAAAAGAGGGCTTCCGTGGACTGATTTCGGACCCCTTAGGTGCTTCGATCTGCCTTGTCTTATTCGGGTTGATTTTTGCGCGACCTCTTTATCGTATGAACCTCTTGACGCTCGGCGATTACTTTCGTATCCGCTATAACCGTCAAACTGAATTACTACTTTCGATCTGTATCGTCGTGTCATACCTGGGCTGGGTATCTGCCCAGATCACAGCGCTTGGCCTCGTGTTTAACGTCTTGTCCGATGATGTGATTACGATGAAGCAAGGTATGTTGATCGGGGCTGGGGTTGTGGTGCTTTACACCATTTTCGGTGGACTGTGGTCCGTAGCGCTGACGACGTTCGTACAGATGATCGTCATTATTATCGGGTTGCTTTTGGTGACGAATTACGCTGCAGTAG
>CAMCWG010000277.1 GCA_945882005.1 Bordetella parapertussis | reverse complement strand
GCTCCTAACCAAACAGAACAAGAACTCTTGGCATCGCAATACGATGTCTATCAACTGGTGCATGACAGCGTGCATGCGCATGCCGGTTCGATCAGCGCCGAACACGGGGTCGGACAGCTCAAACGTGATGAGCTCACCCGTTACAAAAGCGCTCTAGAACTCAAGTTGATGAAGCAGATCAAAACAGCGCTGGATCCGTACGGATTGATGAATCCAGGCAAGGTGCTGCAGGCCTAATCAGCGTTTTTGGCAGTTCGGGCAGTAATAGGTGGCCCGTTGTCCTTGTACGATGCGCTTGATGGGGCGAGCGCATGCTTTGCATGGTTTGCCATCCTGTTCATAGACGGCTGCATGCATCGTGAAATAGGCGCCCGCCTCTCCGGTGGCATTCACGTAGTCTCGTAGAGTACTGCCACCGGATTCGAGGGCATCCTTAAGCGTGCTGCGCAGGGCAACGACCAGGCGTTCGCAGCGTTCAAGGGACAGGCGTGCCGCGGGTGTGGCGGGGTGGATTTTGGCGCGGAACAGGCACTCTGACGCATAGATATTCCCAGCTCCTACTACAACGTCGCCTGCCAGCAACGCTTGTTTGATCGCCATCTGACGGCCTTTAAACCCCTTGCGCAGGTGTGCTGCGTCGAAGCTTGGATCAAAGGGCTCAATGCCGAGTTTTTGCAACAAGGGGTGATTCTCGACGGGACCGTCTTGGACGGGGTGCCAAAGTACGGCTCCAAACCGCCTGGGGTCGTGTAGCCGGAGAGTGAGGTGCTCAAAATGCCATTCGACGTGGTCGTGTTTGCGCAACATTTCGCCGGTTGGGACGCTGCGCAACGAGCCGGACATCCCCAAGTGGATCAATTGAGTGCCTCGGCCGAACTCTAACAACAGATATTTACCCCGGCGGCGGCAGGACAGGACCGGTTGCCCCCTTACCCAGTCAGGGAGCCCGGCTGGAATCGGCCAGCGCATGCGAGATTCATGGATAACCATGCGCTCAAGCGTCCGTCCTGTTGCAACGGCGTCAATTCCTTTACGAGTTGTCTCAACTTCTGGTAGTTCTGGCATGGGTGAGTGCTAACATCTTGTCACTGAGTCAGTTGATTGTGCCACCAACTAGGCGGTTCGCGTGAAGTCGTCGTTTAAATTTCGTTATGCCCATTGGCTTGCCACACTCCCTGTGGCGGTCTTGATGTCACTGTTTGCGTCCGATGGATCGGCGCAGGTAGGGCAGAGTAAAGGAACGTCTCAACATACGCCGCTGCAAGTTCAGCCCCGTATGCCGGAGTCCGAAGAGATTCATTTGCGCTCCGGGCAGCTGCCTGAAGTCACGCTGACCTCTTCGTTGCTTTTTCGAATACTCGCTGCCGAAATCGCGGCGCAGCGCGGATCGTTCCTGTCCGCAGGGAAAACGATGCTCGAGTTGGCTCGCGAGGTTGGCGATTACCGCTTAGCGCGCAGAGCACTTGAGTTTTATCTCGGGGGCGGTAACCTACCCGGCGCCCTGGAGTCTGCGCGCACTTGGCTGCGGATTACCCCGGATGACGCTGAAGCGGCCACCACAGAAATGGCGCTTGCAGCCGCGTCTGGACAGACCAGTGGCCTTGCAACGGCGCTGCGTAAGCAAATTGATGCAGCGACAGACAAGAACGCGGCTATTGCTCAGGCGACCCATGTTTTAAGTCGCATGCCGGATAAGCGCACTGCGCTGAGCATTCTATCGACTGCGATTGGGGAAAGCACAGCACACAACACCCTTGCTGCGCACTTGGCGCTAGCCGATATGGCAACTGCTGCCGCAGATCGCGAACGTGCCCTGGAAGAGGCCCGTAAAGCTCTTGCCCTGGCGCCACGGTCCGAAGAAGCGGCGATGCGTGTTTTTGAATATGGCCTGGGTGTAGACCCAGCGGCAGCGTTGCGCGACGCGGCTAGTTTCGCTGCTGCACACCCCCAAGCACGTCGCTTGCGTCTCATGATGGTGAGCCATATGACGGATTTGCGGCAGTACGGCGCGGCGATGAATGAATTGCAAGCCATGGCCAAGCGCGCGCCAGAAGATTTTGATTTGTTGTTTGTCCAGGCACAGGTTGCTTACCGTGCCAAAAGCCTGGATCAAGCACGAGGCTTTCTTGAGCAGTTCATCGTTGTCCAGACGCAGCGCGAACGTGGCTCAGCTGCAGGCGCGACCGATGCACCTTCGGCTTTGGCCGAAGCCTACCAGCTGTTTGCGCAGATTGCAGACGAGCAAGGAAAGCTCGATGAGGCGGTCAGCCTACTCGCGAAAATCGAGGACCCATCGGTACGTTATTCGGCCCGGATTAAGCAGGCAATGATTCGTGCCCGTCAAAAGCGTGTGGATGAGGCGATCGCATTGATTGATTCTGGTACCCCGCAGTCGGATGATGAACGGATTCTCGGATTTTCTGCAGGCGCGCAGATTTTGCGTGATGCGGATCGACTGGGTGAGGCGATTAAACGCTTGGATGCGGCAGATAAGGCTTTACCGGATACGGTTGAGATCAAGTACGAGCTCGCGATGCTGTATGAGCGCGACAACAAAATGCGCGACGCAGAGCGGCTCTTGCGTGCGGTCATTATTCTGGATTCGGGCCATGCACACGCGCATAACGCCTTGGGGTATTCATTGGCAGATCGTAACCAGCGTTTGCCCGAGGCGCTAGAGCTCATCACCCGTGCGCTTTCCCTTGCGCCCAAGGATCCGTTCATCCTCGACAGCATGGGCTGGGTGAAGTTTCGGATGGGCGATAACCAGCAAGCGCTGGAGTATCTTGAACAAGCGTACGCCAAACGACCCGAGCCCGACATTGCAGCGCATCTCGCTGAAGTGTTGTGGAAGCTTGGCCGACGGGACGAGGCGCAAAAATATCTCAAGGAAGGCTCACAGCGCGATCCCAAGAACTCAACGTTAATCGACACGGCTAAACGTCTCGGGGTTCGCCTTTGAAGGCCATGCTTGGGTTGGTATGGGTTCGGGCGGTATTTTGTCTGGTCTTGCTTGTGCTCGCCGGATGCGCAACACAGCAAACAACTCCAGTAGCCCCCTCGACCGATTCTTTCGTTAGAGCAGGGCGTTTTGCCCTGCGGGTGGAAGAGCCGCTCACGCCTACGCAGGCAGTGCAGGGCGGGTTCACCTGGCGCGATGCGAGCGGTCGACTGGAGCTAGACTTAACCAATCCATTTGGCAACATTCTGGCTCGAATCGAGGTCACAGGTAAAAATGCAGTGCTTACCCAAAGTAATGGTGGCAAGTTAGAGGCTGCAACCGCTGAGGAGCTCGTGAAAATAGCGGTTGGCGAGGCGATCCCTGTAAAAGGCTTGCGTACCTGGTTGCGAAGTCAAACCAAGGCTGAGTCCAGCATGCTGCGGGTTAGTCGGGACGAGCAAGGTCGGCTAATGAGCTTTGACCAAGAGGGTTGGCACGTCGATCTTTCTCGGTTTGACGCCTTGGGCCCTAGACTGTTGGTTTTGTCGCGCCAAGACGACGCTAAAAAAATTGTGATTCGCTTGGTCATTGATGGCACATAACGTGCGGTAAAGGCCTGATCTGACTATGCTTTATGACCTCGCTG
>CAMCWG010000276.1 GCA_945882005.1 Bordetella parapertussis | reverse complement strand
CAAAAGACGTGCTCGATAAGTTAGTCAATGCCGCGCTTAAAGTTGGCAAAAGCGACGAGTTTGCGAAGTTTGCAGCTTCCCAGGGCCTGTTGGTCGATGTCGGTGGCCCAGGGCAGATGGACGCAGAGATGATCGCCTACGGAAAAACCTTTACGGACTTGATTGCCTTCATGAGCAAAAAAAGCCAATAAAAGATTTGCTTAGCCCTGTATTTTGGTAAAGTTGGGGCTTAACCGACTTACTTTTCTTAAACCATCTAGGAGTCAAATTTTGAGCTCAACGCAAACCGCACGCCCCGTCGCCGTCGTCACTGGGGGTGCGCGCGGGATTGGCTTAGCAGTTGCTAAATGGTTTTTAGACCACGACTATCGCGTTGCCTTGTTTGATATTGAGGCGGCAACGCTTAACAAGACAGCTGCAGACCTGAACAACCCTGACAACGTGCTTGCACTAGTTTGTGATGTATCTAAACCAGAACAGGTGCAAGCGAACGTCGACGCCGTCGCCAAAAAATTTGGTCGGATTGACGCTCTCGTCAATAACGCAGGTGTCGCCGTTTTTAAGCCGATCGGTGAAACCACTTTCGAAGAGTTTCGTAACGTCCTAGGAACAAACCTGGATGGCGCTTTCTTGTGTTCGCAGGCGTGTGTGCCCTACATGAAAAAGTCTGGCGGCGGTGCAATCGTCAATATTGCTTCGATATCCGGTTTACGCGCAAGCACATTGCGTGTTGCCTACGGTACGAGTAAGGCTGCACTGATACATCTGACTAAGCAGCAAGCTGTAGAACTGGGGACTGTTGGCATTCGCTCAAATGCCGTAGCGCCTGGTCCGGTTGATACTGAGATGGCCAAGCTGGTACATAGCGTTGCGATCCGCTCTGATTACTATGACACCATCCCAATGAATCGCTACGGCACCCCTGAAGAGATCGCAAACGCTGTGGGCTTTCTGTGCAGCCCTGCAGCAGCATTTATCAACGGTCAATACCTGGCGGTTGATGGCGGCTTCGATGCATCGGGCGTTGGCATTCCTACGTTACGTAAAGCACAGACCGATTCAATCTAATCGATACGCAGTCTCATCCATGTCGCAGCAAACGCCTTCACTCATTATTTGGAGCACATTTTGAAACAACAATATATCGTAGGCTGGGGTCATACACCTTTCGGCAAGCTAGACAATATGGATTTTGATCAGTTGATTCGGGATGCCGCACTACCAGCGATCGAAAGTGCTGGACTCACCCCATCAGACATTGACGCAATTTTTGTCGGGCACTTCAACGCCGGCTTTGTCCAACAAGACTTTAGCGGTGCGCTGATGGGTGTCGCGATCCCCGAGTTTCGCCATACCCCAGCAGTACGTATGGAAAACGCCTGTGCGACAGGTTCGGCGGCGATCTGGTCGGCTCTGGATGCACTTGCAAGCGGACGCATTAAGCACGCACTCGTCGTCGGTATGGAAAAAATGAATACGCTTCCTAACAAGGAAATCGGCGAGATTTTGCTTAAGGCGTCCTACGTCAAAGAAGAAGGCCATACAGAAGGCGGCTTCGCGGGCGTCTTTGGTCAGATCGCCGGGGAGTATTTCAAGCGTTACGGCGATCAGTCGGATGCTCTTGCTGCGATCTCTGCTAAGAATCACGCTAACGGCGTCCATAATCCTTACGCACACATGCGTCGCGACTTGGGCTTTGATTTTTGTCGCAACCCATCCGAAAAAAATCCCTTTGTAGCGGGACCTCTTAAGCGGTCAGACTGCTCATTGGTGTCCGATGGTGCTGCAGCGCTTGTCCTTTCTAATGAGCCACTACCTGGCGCGAAAGTCCCTGCTGTACGCTGGCGCTCACGTACGCATGTCAACGAGTTCTTACCGTTGTCACGTCGTGACCCAACGCGTTTCGAAGGTGCAGCGCTTGCTTGGAAAAAAGGGCTCAACGATGCGTCGATGACATTAAATGATCTTCACTTTGTCGAAACACACGACTGCTTCACCATCGCAGAAATGCTTGAATATGAAGCCATGGGGTTGGCGCCGCAGGGGCAAGGCGCGCGCGTCATACTTGACGGCGTCACGACAAAGAGCGGAAAGCTGCCCGTCAATCCTTCGGGCGGCCTGAAGTCGCGCGGTCATCCGATCGGAGCCACGGGCGTGTCACAACACGTCATGGCTGCGATGCAACTCTCCGGCCTGGCGGGCGATATGCAGATTAAAAATGCGAATGCTGGCGCTGTATTTAATATGGGTGGTGCATCAGTCGCGAACTACTTGAGCGTCTTGGAGTCTGTGTGAACGCTGCGCAGTCAATGAATCTGGGCCGTTTGCTTACCCATACGGCTCAACTCTACCCAAACCATCGCGCACTCATTCAAGGCGATAAAACATGGACCTGGGCGGAGCTGAATCAGCGCGTCAACTCCATGGTTTCAGCACTGCGCAGTTTAGGGATTAAGAAAGGCGACCGCATTCTTTTGCAGTCGCGTAACAATCTTCAAACATTTGAGAACTGCTGGACAGCTTTTAAACTCGGCTGCGTCTGGGTGCCAACCAATTTTAGACTTACTCCTCCCGAGGTCGCATACCTTGGCGCTTCGAGTGGTGCCGTCGCGATGGTTGTAGAGGATATATTTGAAGCGCATACTGATGCGGTACGTGCTGCCTCGAACACATTGAAGCATGTCATTGTGATCGGTACTCCGCGCGCAGGCGAGCTGTCTTACGAGACGCTAATTTCGCAACAACCCGCCGCAACCGAATGGACTGAGACTGTTACCTACGACGATCCGCTCTGGTTTTTTTACACCTCTGGGACGACCGGGAAACCCAAAGCAGGTATTTTGACGCACGGCCAAATGGCCTTTGTCGTGAATAATCATCTTGCGGATCTTATCCCTGGCACCAATGAAAACGACTGCTCTATCGCAGTCGCCCCACTCTCGCATGGTGCAGGCATCCACGCTTTACTGAATGTCGCGCGAGGTGCTGCCACCATACTCATGCCGAGCGAGAAATTCGATCCGGCGCTGTTTTGGGAGTGTGTTGAGCGATACAAAGTCACCAATCTGTTCACCGTTCCAACCATCATCAAGATGCTGGTCGAACATCCTGCGGTCGATCAGTATGACCATCGCTCACTTCGCTATGTCATCTACGCTGGTGCACCAATGTATCGCGCCGATCAGAAGCGTGCCCTAGAAAAACTCGGCAAGGTACTTGTCCAGTATTTTGGACTTGGCGAGGTGACTGGCAACATTACTGTTTTGCCACCTCATATGCATAGCGCCGAAGATACAGATCCGAACGCGAACATCGGGTCGTGCGGTCGCCCGCGCGTTGGCATGGAAGTTGCCATTCTGAACGACAAGATGCAAGAAGTCCCTCGTGGCGAAGTCGGTGAAATCTGCGTACGAGGACCTGCAGTTTTCGCTGGCTACTACGGCAACGATGAAGCCACAAAGAAAGCCTTGCGCGGAGGTTGGTTCCATACGGGTGACCTCGGAAAAATGGATGGTCGTGGCCTGCTATACATCACGGGTCGCGAATCGGATATGTATATTTCTGGTGGCTCGAACGTCTATCCCAAGGAAGTAGAAGAAGTACTACTTACGCACCCCGGTGTAGCAGAGGTC
>CAMCWG010000275.1 GCA_945882005.1 Bordetella parapertussis | reverse complement strand
GAAATCTATATTGCGTGCCTCCGGCAAAATGCGAACGTAAATCGTGCTCAGCATTCCCCGAATCATGGGTACAAGGTGTGGGACAAACGTCAACCCCACAGGATGTCCTGCTAACTGATCCAGTTGCGCTTTAATTTCTGGGTGATGACGATGGCCCGCTACACCGTAAGCCTTGAAATTATCACTGGCTTCCGAGAACAAGCTACCGACTTCTGCTTTACGCCCTGCACCGCTCACGCCAGACTTTGAGTCTGCGATGATGTCGCTTGTATCAATCAGCGGTTTGCCACCAAGCAAAGGCGCAAGTCCCAACAAAATCGTAGTTGGGTAACAACCGGGATTCCCAACCACACGCGCTTTAGCAAGCGCAGGGCGATTAAGCTCGACCAAACCGTATACCGCTTCCTCCAACACATCGGGGCATGTATGAGGAATTTTGTACCAGTGCTCGAAAGTCTTGATGTCTTTTAAGCGGAAGTCCGATGCAAGATCAATCAAGCGCACTCCGGCAGCCAACAACTCTTTAGCCTGGCTCATCGCCACACCATGTGGAGTCGCAAAAAACACAACATCACAACCTGTCAGGGGTGCTTTTTCTGGCGTTGAAAACGCAAGCTTTACGTGTCCGCGCAAATTGGGGAACATCTCGGCGACAGGCATACCATCTTCTTTGCGCGAAGTGATCGCCGTCAGCTCAACACCAGGATGTTGTGCAAGCATGCGCAGCAGCTCGACCCCGGTATATCCGGTGCCGCCAACAATACCAACTTTGATGCGTTGCGCTGAAGTGTTTGCCATGATTAATTCGCCATGATGTTTGCTGAGCTAATGGATAATTATCCCATGCAGATGGAGTTCCGTAAAAAAACAGGCCGCTTGCGCGGCCCGTTTGCATGGGGCCGCTGTTCGCGGTCCCCGGCTGTGCTGCTTATCGCTTACTGAACTGCTTGCGACGACGTGCCTTGTGGAAACCGACTTTCTTACGTTCGACTTCACGGGCATCACGCGTAACCAAGCCGGCTTTAGACAGTGCTGGCTTGAGCGTTGCATCATAATCAATCAGCGCACGCGTAATACCGTGACGCACCGCACCGGCCTGACCGCTTTCGCCGCCGCCGTGCACGTTGATATGAAAATCAAATGAACCGGTGTGTCCGGTCAGCTCGAGTGGCTGACGCACGACCATACGGCCTGTTTCGCGAGCGAAATACTCGTCAACGGGTTTACCGTTCACGACGATTTTGCCTGCACCTTTTTTCATGAAGACACGAGCCACCGAAGTCTTGCGGCGGCCGGTTCCGTAATTCCAATTACCGATCATGGCCTGTCCTTAAAATTCGAGGGTCTGTGGCTGTTGGGCAGAATGCGGGTGCTCGGCACCAGCATAAACCTTCAGCTTTTTAATCATCGCGTAACCCAAAGGACCCTTGGGCAACATGCCCTTAACGGCCTTCTGAATTGCACGGCCCGGAAAACGCTCTTGCAACTTGGCAAAGTTCGTTTCACGAATACCGCCTGGGTAAGTCGTGTGACGGAAATACTTTTTGTCTTGCGACTTATTACCGGTTACGACGATATCGGCTGCGTTGATAATGACGATGTAATCGCCTGTATCAACGTGGGGCGTGAACTCTGGCTTGTGTTTACCGCGCAAACGGTGTGCGACTTCGCTGGCCACACGACCGAGGACTTTGCCCTTCGCGTCAATCACGAACCAGTCACGCTTGACTTCATGCGGCTTGGCCACAAATGTCTTCATGATTGGATCCTAAAAAATTCTCACCGAGACCATCCCGGAAAGACCCCCGATCAAAGTGATGTTTGCCAAAGCGTTATGAGCCGCCCGTGCTAAAAATCGTACAGATCGAGGAAAGCCTTTGATTCTACAATAAAAAACGGGTGCAAGCCAAATGGCAGCACCCGCTTAATGCTCAAGTCACCCTTAGGCGACCCGAACAAACCCAAGTTACTTCTTGGCGCGCGACAAGGCAGCACCAATGTACTGGTCGTACGAGGCCTCAGCAATGCGGAACCAAGGCACCAGTTCGTCGCGATAACCCATGTAGTTTGCTAAGATTCGCTTAAATCGTTCGTTTTTAGCTGAAGTTTGTTCGTAAATTTTTTGCGAAGCATCCCAGCATGCATCCATCACCGCGCGTGGGAACGGACGCAACTGTGTGCCTTGCGAGAGCAAACGACGCAGTGCGGTCGAGTTGAGGTTGTCGTAACGCGCGGTCATAGTCACCGTCGCTGCACGGCTAGCGGCCTCAATGATCGACTGATAGCTCTTCGGAAGCTTTTCCCACTCGCCCTTGTTAATGTAGAGCGATGTCTGGGCACCACCCTCCCACCAGCCTGGGTAGTAGTAGAACTTGGCAACTTTGCCGAAGCCAAGTTTTTCGTCATCATAAGGACCGACGAACTCAACTGCGTCGAGCGTACCTTTTTCAAGCGCAGGATAAATATCTCCCGCGGGTAACTGCTGAGGAATCACTCCCAATACCGCCAAGACCTCGCCAGCGAAACCCGCTGTACGCATCTTCAAGCCTTTGAGGTCATCAACCGACTTAATCTCTTTGCGGTACCAGCCGCCCATCTGGGTGCCTGTATTACCCAAGGGGAAGTTCACGACGTTGTAGTCACCGTAGACTTCGCGCATGAGCCTCATGCCATCGCCTTCCCACATCCAGGCGTTCATTTGCCGAGCGTTCAGGCCGAAGGGCACTGCAGTATCGAAACTCAGTGATGGATCTTTGCCATGATAGTAGTAGCCGCTGGAGTTACCCATTTCAACGGTATTTTTCTGTACAGCATCCAACACCTGCAGTGGTGGAACAATTTCACCACCGGGAAAGTTGCGGATATTGAACTTGCCGTTTGTACCTTCACGTACGTAACGCGAGAACAACTCGCCAGTGCCCCACAACGTATCCAAACCGCGGGTAAAGCTTGAAGCCAACCGCCAGTTGAGTGTGGGCGCGTCTTGCGCAAAAACGGGTGCGGCAACTGCCGCGCTGCCGGCGACTGCGCCGACACTAGCTTTCTTTAAAAACGAACGACGTTGCATACGAGGTCTCCTCGGGAAGTTTATTCAGGCATAGCGAAACGCCCGATTGCGGCAATATTACACCGCGCAAGGGCGCGAAATACGGCAATCGCGACCTAGCTCGGGCATTCCCTAGGTTCCGGCAATCGCCATGCGCTCAATCAAAATCGAGCCAGTCGTTTTGCTGCCGCGGGTGATCGTGTCGGCCCCAATGGCCACAATCTGGGCAAACATCTCTTTAAGATTGCCCGCGATCGTAATTTCTTCCACCGCATGCTGGATTTTGCCGTTTTGAACCCAGTAGCCAAACGCGCCGCGGGAATAGTCCCCCGTCACGTAATTCACGCCCTGGCCAATCAACTCGGTCACCAATAACCCGGTACCCATTTTGCGTAACATCGCGTCCAAATTGTCTTGTCTACGGGTCTGAGTCGAGCGCATGACCAGGTTATGCGAACCGCCAGCGTTACCGGTGGTGGTCATACCGAGCTTGCGGGCAGTATAGCTAGACAGAAAATAACCCTGCAACACTCCCGCTTGGACCAATTCGCGCGCTTGTGTACGTACACCCTCTTCATCAAAGGGCGAGCTACCCATC
>CAMCWG010000274.1 GCA_945882005.1 Bordetella parapertussis | reverse complement strand
CTTCGACGGTAGGGCGTACGCCTAGGCTGGCAACACCGGAAAGGGGCCGTGGGCCTAAGCCGTGTATTAGGACTGCATAGATACCTGAACGCGCCGCGCAACGAGGCGTCACCCGCATGTTCATGGTTGGCATGTTCAGGGTACGGCCGAGCTTTTTACCGTGAATGACGTGACCACGCATCGCATAGGGGCGGCCGAGCAAGTGGGCAGCGTGGGTGAGATCACCGGCGGCAAGGGCAGCGCGAACAGCGGAGCTCGATATGCGTGCGCCCTTTGCGTCGGTGATGTCACCGAGCCCCTCAACGTGCATGCCGTGCGCGCGGCCTAGGCTGCGTAAGAGCTCAATATCGCCTGTGCGTTGCCGACCAAATCGAAAGTCCTCGCCAACCAAGAGCCAGCGGGTGTTGAGCTCTCCGATTAATAGGCGGGTGACAAAGTCCGGGGCAGACATTTCAGCCAGGCTCCGGTTAAAACGCGCGATCATGATCCGTTCGATACCTGCTGCGGCAAGTTCGGTAACTTTATCTCGCAGTCCCGTTATTTGGGGTGGAGACAGCTCTGGTCGGTGGTTCACGCCGGCAAAGTATTGCCGGGGATGGGGTGAGAAGGTCAGCACTGTGGGGCATAGCGACTGGGCCTGCGCGGCTTGGCACACGAGGTCGAGCATCGCCCGATGGCCTCTGTGGACACCATCAAAGTTGCCAATCGATAGGGCGCTAGGCTGGGTGAGCGGCGGGACCGGCGCTTGCCGAAAAATACGTAAAGAGGTTTTCACGGGTGACAGTTTACAATTTCGCACCACATGTAGAGTCTATTTCCATGCCAGACACCCCTAATTCTCGGGCCCGCTTCGTTATTTTGATCTCTGGACAGGGATCAAACATGCAGGCAATCGTCCAGGCCTGCCAAGCTGGCCGCTGTTCTGCGCAGGTGGTGGCGGTTGTGGCGAGCCGTGCTCAGACGGGCGGCCTTGCGTGGGCAGAGGAGCAGGGGATCGCGACGGAAGTTGTGCCCCACGTGGATTTCGCCTCGCGGGAGGCCTTTGACGAGGCGCTCGCCCAAAAAATCGACGCCTTTGCGCCCGACTACGTTCTGCTGGCGGGCTTTATGCGGGTTTTAACGCCTGCTTTCGTCGCGCGCTATTCCGGCCGGTTGATCAATATTCACCCCTCTCTCTTGCCTGCCTTCCCCGGATTGCATACGCACGCACAAGCGCTGGCTAAGGGCGTGCAAAGTCACGGATGTACCGTACACTTCGTGACCCCTGTGCTGGACCATGGACCAATCATTGCCCAAGGCGTCGTGCCAGTTCTGGCGAAGGACACGCCTGAAGCGCTTGCGGCGCGCGTGTTGACCGTCGAGCATCAGGTTTACCCAGCAGTGGCTGCATGGCTCGCTGAGGGCCGCGTGCATTTGCTTGCCGACCAGCGCGTTCAGGTCGACGGCGTCGAAAACAGATTATTTTCATCGGAACCTTTATGAGCAACCCTAAACCGCCTAGTCGTACTCAGGCGCGAGCCTCCAAGGCCTCCGGTCTCAGCAAAAAAGATCAGGCGCGTCAGGCTGCGCTCGGTACCCAGACCCGCACAGTGCGCCCCGGTTCGGCAACCGAGCGGCTCATGAAGGCCCAGCCACACGGAACGCGTGGGCTTGGCTCTGGCGGTTTTGGGGGGCAAGCGGACGGCGGTGCAACCGCCCTCGAGAAACCAGTTTCTACCTATGTACCCAAGCCCCGTGCCCCGGTCATGACGACGCGTTTGGATCAAATTCGGCAGGTTTTGGACGAAGTCCTGACCTGGCGGTTCGCGGCGGACTCGGTCGTCTCGCATTGGTTTCGTGCCCATCCAAAATTAGGCATTCGCGATCGCGCAGAAGTTGCTGAGGTGGTGTACGACGTGTTGCGACACTTGAGACGCTATCGGCAGCTCGGGGAAAGCGGCGTCGGCAACGCCGTGCGCCGGTTGGCGATACAGGGTGCGATTGTCACAATGGATCCAGAAAAAGTTCGCGCGGTGCTTGATCCGGGCGAGCTTGCTTGGCTTGATCGCATTGCACAGATTGAAGAGTTGTCGATGCCGCTGGAAGTACGCGGCAGTTTGCCGGACTGGTTACACGAACGCATCAAAGAGTTGCCTGACCTTGAGAATCTTGTCGCAGCCTTGAATCAAGGTGCGCCTTTAGATATTCGTGTCAATCCGCTTAAAGCCGAGCGCGATGAAATGCTGGCTGATCTGACACGTGGGAATGCCGTGCGCCACGCGCCGGTTGCGACGCCATATTCTCCTTGGGGAATACGACTGACGGGTCGTCCCGCAATGAATAAGTGGCATCAGTTTGAGCACGGTTTAATTGAAGTGCAGGACGAGGGTAGTCAACTACTCGCCTTGCTGGTTGGTCCTAAGCGTGGCGAGATGGTGATCGACTTTTGCGCTGGGGCGGGTGGCAAGACGCTACTGCTTGGCGCCTTGATGCGGTCAACAGGACGTCTGTATGCATTTGATGTCTCCGCAACGCGTTTAGCGAAGGCCAAGCCACGTTTTGCGCGTAGTGGTTTATCCAATGTCGTTCCGGTGGCAATCGACCATGAAAACGACCAGCGTGTGCGTCGGCTGGCTGGTAAGGCGCAGCGTGTATTGGTTGATGCGCCTTGCAGTGGCGTGGGTACGCTCAGACGCAATCCGGATCTGAAATGGCGCCAGTCGGCACAAAGCCTGGCTGAGTTAACCGACTTGCAGGCCCGTATTTTGAATAGCGCCTCGCGGTGTGTGGCGCCCGGTGGGCGTTTGGTCTACGCCACATGCAGCATTCTGGCTGAAGAGAACCAAGAGCAGGTCGAGCGTTTCTTGGCGGCACACCCTGATTTTGAGTTGATCGATGCCGCACCTTTGTTGGCTGCTCGCACTCCGCTTCAAATCGAGGGACCTTATTTAAGCTTGCGTCCGGATGTAGACGGAACCGATGGTTTTTTTGCTGCGGTCATGGAAAGAAAGAAAGACTTAGCTGAGGCGGAGCCCGTCAAAAAGAAGCGCGAAACAGAAAACTCGCTAGATTGTTGATTTTGCGCAAAAACTTTAAGGTCACTGTGTAGGCATTTGGGCCCTGTAGGCTAAAATCAATCTGACTATTTCGTCGTTTTTTGATACTGATACATGAAAGAACTCATTTCGTTTGGCGCAGGCGGTTTGCTGCAAGCATCCTGGTGGCAAGTCGTGATCTACACCTTGGTGATGACACACATCACTATTGTTGCGGTCACTATCTTCTTGCATCGTAGCCAGGCACATCGGGGCCTTGATCTGCACCCAGCCTTGATGCACTTTTTCCGCTTTTGGCTTTGGATGACCACGGGTATGGTCACCAAGGAGTGGGTTGCGATTCATCGTAAGCACCATGCGCGATGCGAGCGCGAGGGCGATCCGCACTCGCCGATGATTTACGGGATAAGCAAAGTTTTGTTTAGTGGCGCGGAGTTGTACCGTCATGAGTCCAAGAATGCTGAGACCTTGAGCAAGTTCGGACACGGCACGCCTGATGACTGGATCGAACGCAATGTCTATACCAAGTTCAGCGCGCGCGGCATTCTGTTGATGTTGATCATTGACGTGAGTTTGTTCGGTGCACTTGGCTTGACCATTGGGGCAATTCA
>CAMCWG010000273.1 GCA_945882005.1 Bordetella parapertussis | reverse complement strand
TTTTAACGCAGGTTGGCTTAGGCGATCGTCTTGACCATTTTCCAGCCACGCTGTCGGGCGGCGAACAACAGCGGGTATCGCTTGCACGGGCTTTTGCGCAACAGCCCGCCGTGCTGTTCGCGGACGAGCCGACTGGCAGCTTGGATCAGGTGACTGGCGCTCGGGTGATCGACCTAATGTTTGAGTTTCAACGGACGCATCAAACAACTTTGGTCCTCGTCACCCATGATCCGCAGCTGGCCGCGCGGTGTGATCGCCAGTTTGTGATGCAGGGCGGACGTCTGGTTGGATAGGAAAAAGCGTAGGTTCTACTAGGCGGGCTTTGGTGTTTGCTGTGTCCTGCGCCATTCCACCAAGCTATTGATCACACCACTGGCGCAAATAATACCAATGCCGATCCAGGTGACACCATCCGGCATATGTGACCATATCAGCCAGCCAAACGTTGCCGCAAAGGTGATTTGCAGATAAATAAATGGCGCAAGCATCGAAGCGGGAGCGAAGCGATATGACTGAATTTGCATAAGCTGACCCATGCCGCCGCAGACGCCACCCAGCAGGATGAGTCCCCACATGCTTGGCGATAGTGACGAGATCATTGGCCATGCCTGAGGCAACACAACAGGCATCGTAAAGCTCAGCACAATCGCACCGAAGGCACCGCTTAGCAATGATGTTGTTAAGGCATTGTCACCCGCCAGCATGCGCGACACTAAATGTTGTCCGGTAAACAGGCATGCAGTGACGAGTCCATACAGCACACCAGCCCAAGGTAAACCCGCGCCCGGACGCGCAACAATAATGATGCCTAATAGTCCGAAGCCAGCAGCGATCCAGCGGGAAGGGAAACTACGCTCTTTAAGCAACCATGGTGCGACCAAAAGCATCAGTAAGGGGGCAATAAAAATCAGTGCTGTCGCTTCCGCTTGGTGCAGATAACTCAACGTTGTAAAAAATGTCAGTGTGGCGGAAAGCATGGCCACAGCGCGGATCAGCTGCAGTTTAGGCTGCTTGGACTGAAAGACCGTCAAGCCTAGGCTGGGTGCGGCGATCGCCAGCACCAACATGAAATGCACGATGTACCGGATCCAGCAAAAGAAGAGAAGTGGAATACCAGTCGCCATGACCCACTTCCCCGTTGCATCGAGTCCTGTGAGCGCCAACATGGAGAGCAGTAAGCACGCGACTCCAAGAAAGGGCTTTGTGACGGGCATGTTCAGAGGTCGCTCGACTGCAAATCCCAGAGCAGATCAAAACTGTGACAAGCGGTTTCGGGTAGGCCGAGTTGTTTGGCGATTGTTGAGGCAGCTTTGACGGCTTCGCTTACAGAGGTTGCTTCAATAATCAAATAAGGCTCAAGAATGCGTTGCTCTGTGCTTTCAGACGGAAGTGGTGTTGAAAGCGTGGTGTCGGGTGTCAGTATTTTTGCGCTGAGAATTCCCTCGGCTGTCTGAGCAAGCGTCTTGCATTGTGCAAGGGCTTGTTCGGCCACTGCGACGGAACTCAAGCACACTAAGGCAATCCCTGCGCCAGTCCCTGCACCAAAGGCGAGCGTCACTGCAGCCACGCGTCGCTGCGTATTGTGCATCCGAGAAAAGTTACGTACCGACCATTCTGTTTGTTTGGTAAACGCCTGGCGATACGTGTCGGACGTGAAGACCTTCAAACTCTCAGTCCGGTACAGCGCCAAATAGGGACGCGCACAGGTTTTAGAGTGATAGCGCCGTGACCATTTAAATCCGGGGATGGCCGCGCGCTCTTGCATGTGTTCGATGTCGTACCAGCGATTAAAGTCTTGTTCGTGTGCTGGGTCGACATCGGTCCAAATAAATAATTCGCCCATTGCATCGGGCGTTTGTTGAATAGTGGTGTGGAGGGCCATAACAATCCTTCAGTATGGAGAGGCGTAAGGGATTCAACCCTTGGCGCGGATGATTTTTCTAACCTGGGGAACATGTCGAATTGAGCGAAACACCTGTGCGAGGTGTCGACGACTATCGACCTGGACAGTGAGATTCAGGACAACGGTTGAGGCTGCATCGTCATGCATGGTGACGTGAATGATGTTGGAGTCTGCCTGCGCGACTTCCGCTGCGATCCGGCTGAGAACACCGCGTTCATTGAGTGCGATGATTTCGATTCGGGCTGAAAAGTGTTTGGCGGTCTCGGAGTCCCAGGCGATATCGATCCAGCGATCAGGCTCTTTGGTGCGCGCTCGGAGCGCGACCGGACATTCTGCCGTATGTACAACCAGCCCGTGCCCGACGCGGATACCCGCGACAATCTCATCACCCGGCAGTGGGCCGCAGCAGGGGGCAAGCTGTACCCCTTGACCTTCATGGCCGTGTATCAGAATTGGTGTGGTACGCGCAGCGGTGATTTCGTCATCGGCCGCAGCGGTTGTGGCGATAAGGGGATGGTCTGGCGTGAAGCGTCTTGCGACGACAGCCGCGAGTCGCTTGCCCAGACCAACATCCGCCAGGATTTCTTCACGCGAATGGGCACCGCTGGATCGTGCGAGCTTTTCCCAGACAGGATCTTTGGGGTCTGGCAGACTCAATTGCAATTCTTGCAAGGCTTGCGACAGCATCCGTTCGCCGAAGGCAACTGATTCGTCGTATTGGACAGTGCGCAAGTAATGTCGAATCTCTGAACGAGCGCGGCCTGTTCGGGCATAGTTCAACCATTGCGCACTTGGGCGCGCATCGGGTGCCGTGGTGATGCTAACGGTGTCACCGCTAGATAGTTCGGTGCGCAACGGTACTTCTTCGCCATTGACGAGGCAGCCAATCGCATGATTTCCGACATCCGTATGAATCGAGTAGGCGTAGTCGACCGGTGTCGCACCGCGGGGCAAGGAGACAATCTTCCCTTTGGGCGTGAAGACGTAGACCGCGTCAGGAAATAGGTCGACCTTCACGTGCTCCAAGAACTCGGTCGAATCACCGGTTTGACTTTGAATATCGAGCAGTGACTGCAGAGACTTGCTTGTGCGCTGTTGAATCTCTTGCAAGCTAGATGAATCAGACTTGTAGAGCCAATGTGCTGCGACGCCTTCTTCTGCAACCTGGTGCATATCCTGCGTGCGGAACTGAAACTCGATCGGTGTGCCATAGGGCCCCACCAGCGTCGTGTGCAGCGACTGGTAGCCGTTCGCCTTGGGTATGGCAATGTAATCTTTAAATTTACCTGGAACAGGTCTGTAGAGTTGATGCAAGATACCCATTGCCATATAGCACTCGGGTAAGGTGCGTACGATGACCCTAAAGCCGTAAATATCCAAAACGTTCGACAGCGACTTCTTCTGTTCGACCATCTTGTGGTAAATGCCGTACAGCGTTTTTTCTCTGCCGGTTACTTCGCTCTCGATGCCTGCAGAGGGTAGAGCTGCTCGGACTTGCTCATCGATTTTAGTCAGGACTTCTCGCCGGTTACCGCGTGCGGCCATTACTGCTTTTTCAAGCACTTGATAGCGATTTGGATAGATCGCCATGAAGCAAAGGTCTTGTAATTCACGGTACAACGCATTCAGACCTAAGCGATGTGCGATAGGTGCGTAGATATCGAGGGTTTCGCGTGCGATCCGTCTGCGCTTTTCTGGCGAGACCGCATCAAGCGTGCGCATATTGTGCAGGCGATCGGCCAGCTTAATCAGAATGAC
>CAMCWG010000272.1 GCA_945882005.1 Bordetella parapertussis | reverse complement strand
TGGATGAAGCGTCTCGGATATCGCGGTCTAAGCATGCGTGAGTTAACGCCTTATCTTGCGGGTGAACGCGAGGGAAAGGTGTTCGGAATTACGTTTGATGATGGCTTTTGTAATGTCTTTGACAACGCCTTACCGGTCTTGTCTGACCTTGGCTTTACCGCAACCAATTATTTCGTAGTGAACCAGTTTGGTGGCGGTAATGTCTGGGATCCGGGGAAAAATATTCCCTACTCGCCACTGAGGACTGTGGGGCAGGTGCGTGCTTGGGCCGCCGCCGGACAGGAGGTTGGGTCGCATACCTTGGATCATGTGCACTTGCCCCAGGTCTCTTTGGATGAAGCGCGTCGGCAGATTGGCCTTGCAAGAGAAATTCTTATGCAAGAAGCGGGTTCGGACGTCACAGCCTTTTGCTATCCCTATGGTGACTTCAAGCCAGAGCACGGCTTGATGGCTCAAGAGGCCGGCTACAACAATGCGACGACTACTAACCGTGGTCTAGCGAACCGGGCAGATGATCGTTTCTTTTTGCCCCGGGTCGGTATCTGGCGCACCACACATGTGTTGCGTTTCCTACAGAAATGTCTGACCCGTCATGAAGACCGTCGACGTGTCTGAGCGCTTGCGCATTGCGCTACTCACTGAGCGATTCGGTCAGAAATTTGGCGGTGCTGAATCCTATGCCGTAAGCTTGTTTCGTGTGCTGTCGCAACGACATGATGTCACTGTGTTTGCGCGCGAATTCGACCATGATTTGCCGGTTAAGCAGCACCTTATTTCCATTCCGTCATGGTGTCCTAATTGGTTACGGTTGTGGTTGTTCTCCCGACGCTGTGCCGGTCTCACGCGCACCGGCTTTGACATCACCCATAGCCACACCAACGCCGGCACTGCCAATATTCAGTTGATGCATGTTGTGCCTGTCCGTTATCGTCGCTTTGTTGATCGCACATTTTTTCAAAAGTTATTAGTTTGTTTGACTCCTGTGCAACTGGCTTACTTGTGGATGGAGTCTCAGGCGGTCAAATCGCACCCAGGTCATCTGCTGGTGACGGTAGCGCCTCTTGTCAAACAACAACTGCAGCGTGCGTATGGTGGGGCTTTGTCTGTTGAAGTGGTGACGCCCGGCGCGCAGCTTGTCGCACCAGACGAGGTTATCCGGCAACGCGTACGCACAGCATTAGGTTGGGGACCGCAAGATATTGGTTGCTTGTTGGTTGCGCGTAATCCCTTAAGGAAGGGGCTTCTGGCTGTCCTGCGGGCCATGCGCTTATTGCCAAACTCGTTCAAGCTTGCAGTCGTGGGTGCAGGTCCCGAGGTCCAAGACGTGTTGTACACCCAGTTCCCCGAACTAAGAGGGCGAGTGCGTCTGATCGTCGCAACGACTGAGGTGTCCCCCTATTACCTGTCTGCCGACGTGTATGTCCACCCAACCTTGCAGGACAGTTTTGGGATGGCGCCGTTGGAAGCCATGGCACATCGCCTACCGGTCGTCCTGAGCGGCACCGCCTATTGCGGCTTTGCGCAATACGTCACGCATGCGCAAAACGCGTGGGTGTTATCGGACCCGCAAGATGCTGAACAGATCGCTGCAGGCTTGCGCAAGCTTGGACTTGACCACGTTGTGCGTAAGCGCTTGATCGAGCAAGCGCTTAATCTCGTTGCCGATTTTTCCTGGGATGCTATCGCCCGGCAATATGAAGTGCTGTATGCGAAAAGTCTACGCGCTCGAGAGGGTTAGATCCAGCCTCTGAGCTTGTAGCCCAAGATGCCCAGGTATTCTTTGATGATCGTGCGGCTCGCTTCCAGGCTGCGGATATGCGGCCACCACAGTGCAGGCGGCTCATCTTCGGGCAGTACGATTTGGGGAGCACTGCTTGCTGGTATCGCTTTAATCCCCCGCTTTTCTGCCGCAGCTTGTGCGCGCGGCATGTGCAGGGCAGAGGTCACGAGCAACGCCGAGTTCAATTTATGAGAGCGCAGTAGAATCTCGCTATAGCGCAAGTTCTCATAGGTATTACGACTCTCGTTTTCAAGAATCAGCGCAGAGTCCGGAATGCCGCGTTGCTTTAGTAGGCGTGCCATTCCTTGCGCTTCGCTTACTTTACCCTCTCTCGCACCGCCCGACAGCAGAATCCTGGGAGCACGTCCCGCTAGGTAGAGAGCTTCTGCGCGATCAATTCGATCAACCGCGGTCGCGCGGTTGTAGGGTTCGAACCAATTGGCTCGGTTTGCTTGTGTGTTGCCACCCAGAACAATAATGACGTCTGCCTTCGGCAGTTCGCGCGGGGGATGATAGGCATATTTTTCTTCTAGGATCTTACCGAAATGGATCGATGTGATCGGAAGGGACCAGACACCCACCCAAGAGATCGCAAAGAGTGTGAGGCACACGGCGAGTCGCTTGAATGAAAACAATGCAACGACAACCGCTGCAGTCAGCAAAATCAGGCATAAACCTGGCGGGTACAGGAGCAGACCGGAAAGTGGAATGTCTGAAAGCACGACGCCTAAGCCTTGTTTGTGCTGAGCACGTGTTGTACTTGCGCGAGGGTTTCAGCCAATTGTGGCCAGCGATTATTTGCACCTAACAGCAGAGCATCGGGATTCCATGGGCCGGTGCGTCCCGGGTCTGTGACCCCAAAAAGCGTAAGTTGCTTGGCACCAGCCGCTGCACAAAGATGAGACACCCCCGAGTCATTGCAGATCACCAGTTTTGCATGACGCGTAAGCGCGCAAAACGCGCCGAGTTCAAGAGGGCGGATTTGCGTGGCGGTAGGCGTTGTTCGAAAGGCGCCATCCACTTCCTCGTCCGGCGGGCACATTGCGACGTTGATTTTGTTGGTTTGCAGGACTCGGGTGAGTGCATCGAAGTGGGGCCAGACTTTAGCCTGCCCTTTGTGCCGACCTGTTGCCGTGGGAGCAATCAGAACAAAATCGCCCGAACTCAGTCCAACCTCTTTGAGCGCAGCGGCAGCCGCTTGTTCGTGATGCTTTGCAATGGGTAGTTTAAGACGGCTTGCAGGGACATGATTCGCAGAATCGAAGCCCCATGCCTTGAGTGCGCGTTTAGTTAAGTCCAGCCAGGACTCCACTGCATGCGTCATAGACGAAGGTTTTTTAAACCCCCAACTGAGAAGCAGGCTACGACCATCATCGCGCCAGCCGGCTGACTTTAATCCGGCTAGGCGAAAGCTCAGCGCACTAGACAACGAGTCGGGCAGTAATAATCCACGACGATAAGTAGGATGTTCGCTAAGAAAAAGTTTGACAGATCGCATATTGCCAAGCAAAGAATCCGACATTGGAACGAATCCTGCGATGGCTTTGCCAGCGAGCAATGACTTTGCCCAAGGTCGACCACATAGCGCATACGGAACTTTATGCTGGTCTAACAAATCGAGGGCGGGGAGAACCATACACACATCGCCGACCCAGTTGGGAAGACGGATGAGGACTGGCTCTGGGCGGGCGGTTGATACGTTTGCATTCATAGACTGTAAGGATACGATAGGCTGGCCGAGCTTCCAAGTCATCCTTGGAGGATTGGACAGGTAAAATCAACACTTCACTAATTTTAGAGTCACATCTTGAGCTCATCGATCAGATCGGCACCTGCGACCTCTGAGGCAACCAACAGCAAGCTATGGGGCCGAATTTATGGTCGAGTCGGCGCTTACTGGAA
>CAMCWG010000271.1 GCA_945882005.1 Bordetella parapertussis | reverse complement strand
TTTGATGTGACCAAAAATCGCCACATCAAGGGGATCGACCAACGCAAATACGACTGCACTCGCCACGCCCGCCATCAAAAATGAGGGCCATAGTATCCACATCAATGAACGCCATCTCATCGTATGTCCCCTCATTCACGCGCTTCGTTGGCTGACGACTTGCCTGGGTTCTTTTCAACGACTAAGCCACGCTTCATCCCGCCTTCAAGAATCGGCTGATCAGAAAAGCTTTGTAGTGCCAATGCAATCGTGATGGCACAGCCAATAATCGCCAAAGCCGGACCTGCCATCAAAAGCCAAGGCCATGGCTCTCGCCACCAAGGCGTCACGACATGCGGAATTTCTAAACGTTGTGGTGTGCGAGTCATCACGCCTCCTTAGCGAGGAAAAATAAAACTGGAAGCTTCTTTGATTTCAGTCAGCACAGCACCCTCGGCCCCGAGCGACTTCGTCGTAAATCGTATAGGCTGTGGTCCGGGCTGAGCTGCCTCGGCAGGGGCTCTCACCACTACGGCGATCAAGCGATTCGAGGCACTCGCGACGTTGATATGTAATACGGATTCGACAGTTCCTGATTGTTTTGCGTTCGTCAAAGGCACAGAGGCTCTGTCTGCGAGCACCACGGACATCCCAGGCAAACCTTCCACACCAAGAGAGAGTACAAGTGGCTGCTCAGAAGCATTCATCAACTGCAGACGATACACATTTTCGATCATACCGCCTGCGACTTCACGGCCCAGCATGCCACGGTCCCGGATCACATCCACACGCAGCGTTGTCCTGGTTGCCATCGAACCTATAAAGATGGCGACAAGCACTAACATCAGCGTTAAATAGATCAGCACCCGAGGTCGGAACAAGCTTTTCCGAATCGCTTGTGGTGAAAGCTTTTCCAGAATACCTCGCTCTGATGTGTAGCGAATCAGGCCCTGGGGATAGGCCAGTTTATCCATGACTTGGTTGCAAGCGTCCACACAGGCGCCACAACCGATACACATGTATTGAAGGCCTTGTCGGATATCGATACCTGTGGGGCATACCTGAACACAGATGCTGCAGTCCACGCAATCTCCCATGCCCTGAGCACGGTGATCGACTTTGCGGGATCGCGCGCCACGGGGTTCTCCTCGTGCGGCATCATAGGTCACCACAAGAGTATCGCGGTCTACCATCACGCTCTGAAAACGCGCATAGGGACACATGTATTGACAAACTTGCTCTCGTAAAAATCCTGCATTACCCCAGGTGGCAAGACTATAAAAAACCAACCAGAACCATTGCCAGGGTCCTAGCGTCAAGGCAAATAAATCCGCTGCTAAACTACGTATCGGGGCAAAGTATCCAATAAACGAAAAGCCCGTCCAGAAGGCAACGACAAGCCAAAGCGCATGCTTTGTGGCTTTGATTCGAACCTTGTACGCAGAGAGTGGCGACTCGTCCAAACGGATTCGGGCAACGCGATCGCCTTCGACCTTGCGCTCAATCCACATGAAAATTTCGGTGTAGACCGTCTGAGGGCAGGCATAACCACAAAAAAGCCGACCCGCAACGGCGGTGAACAAGAACAGACCCAGCGCAGAGATAATCAATAACAAGGTCAGATAGATGACATCCTGAGGCCACAGCACCATGCCAAAAATATAAAACTTTCGTGCGCTTAGATCGAACAGTACTGCTTGACGACCATTCCAGTTGAGCCAAGGCAAGCCATAGAAAAGCGCTTGTGTCAGCAACACCAAAGCAATGCGCCAGCGTGCAAAAACGCCCATCACCGAACGGGCGTAAATTTTTTGACGAACATCCGCAAGCGTTTGCTCTAGTACCTCTGTCGCGCCATCTCGCATGCTCACTTCGCAGCGCCTTTTAACATCGCGGCAGAAGTCGTCACATCTTTACCGTCGGAGAGTCCCCACACCCAAGCCGTCAGCATGCGAACCTGTTCGGGCGTTAATACGTGCTCTTGCGCAGGCATACGATTGTTACGACCATTTAAAATGCTATGCACAATCGTGGCCTCTGAACTTCCATATAGCCAAACATCATCCGTAAGATTGGGGGCGCCTAAAGCTTTGTTTCCCTTGCCATCGACGCCATGACAGGCGACGCAGTTATTTAAAAACGCGCGCTTACCGGGAATCACACGGATCTGATCATGGGCCAAGCCTGAGAGCGAGCGCACATATTGTGCAATCTCACCCGCTGTCTTTAGGTTGATATTGGCATCCATTGGGGGCATCACCCCATTGCGCCCTTGGAGGATCGAGGTTTGCAAAGCCTCTGGCGTCCGTCCATATATTGAGTCACCCTCCGCGAGGTTGGGGAAACTCACTGCTCCGCGTGCGTCGGAGCCATGGCACTGAGCACAATGATTGAGAAATAAGCGCTGACCAATCATGCGCGCTTCAGGATCTGCTGCGATTGCAGGAACATCCATCTCGGCATAGCGTGCGAAGACGGGCTTGACCTCTGCATTGAGCTTGGTTTGATCCTCCTTGATTTCAATCTCAGAGGTGTAGCCCAGCATCCCTTGATAGGCGCCCAACCCAGGATACAACACCAAATAACCCAAACCCACTACACACATGATGACGTACATAAAGGTCCACCATCTGGGAACAGGATTATTTAACTCTCTCAAGTCGCCATCCCAAACATGGCCTGTATCTTCGACAACACCTGGTTTTTTACTCACCAACCATTTTCGTTGTGAAAAAATCAACCACAAACACCAGACAATCCCGCCGACTGAAATAATTGCGATGTAATAACCCCAATAACCATTCATAAAATCATTCATGGCATCGATTCCTTTTTGTCATGCTTTGCGCCTTCGTCGGGCAAAACAAACGGTAGATTGGCTGCCTCTTGGTTTGCTTGTTGACGTCCCTTAGAAAATGCCCACCAAATAATCCCGAAAAATGTCAGCATCGCCAACACCGTTGCGATGGCATTGAGATAAGCAAGCATCACCGACCTCCCATTGCGGGCATTTTGGCTTGTGTGGCTTGTGCAGCCTGAGCCGCCTTGCGCACACCTGTGCCTAAACCTTGTAAATAAGCGATCATGGCATCCTCTTCAGTCAACCCTTTCAAGGTAGCCGGCGCCGATTCGATTTGTGCTTCGGTATAGGGCACACCGAGGAAACGCAAGGCTCTCATCCGGTCTTTAATATCCGAGCCCGTCAACCGTCGTTGAGCAAGCCAAGGGTAGCTAGGCATATTGGACTCTGGCACCACTGCTCTGGGATTGCGCAAATGGACGCGATGCCACTCGTCCGAGTAACGCTCGCCGACTCGCGCGAGATCAGGACCTGTCCGCTTTGAGCCCCACAAAAAGGGACGATCATATACAGCCTCACCGGCCAAGGAGTAAGGGCCGTAGCGCTGCACCTCGGCGCGCAACATTCGAATCTGTTGCGAATGACAGCCTACACACCCCTCTCGGATGTAGAGATCGCGCCCAATGAGTCTGAGCGGATCGTAGGGCTCAACACCAGGGGTTGGCGTGGTCAGCGAATGCTGAAAAAACAAGGGCACAATCTGCACGAGGCCGGCAAACAATACGACCAAAATACTGCAAACAATCATGAGCCCGATGTTTTTTTCCAGTGTTTCATGAGAGAAGAATTTTTGCTTTTCATGTGCCATGATGTTCTCCTCAGGCCGTTGCGACGGCAGCGGCCGGCA
>CAMCWG010000270.1 GCA_945882005.1 Bordetella parapertussis | reverse complement strand
AAAGCAAAACTCGCCGAAACGGGCGCACCACTTGCCGGTGAGATGAGTGGTCATGTGTTTTTTAAAGAGCGTTGGTTTGGTTTCGACGACGGTCTTTACACCGGCGCACGCTTGCTCGAGATTCTTTCACGCTCGGCCGATCCATCAGCCGTCCTTGAAGCGCTGCCGCAAGGCGTTTCTACCCCGGAGCTCAAACTCGAAATGCGTGAAGGCGAGCCACACGCTTTGATCAAGCGCCTGCAAACCGAGGGCGTCTTTGAAGGCGCGAGCGACATCGTCAAAATTGATGGTTTGCGCGCCGACTATCCCGATGGGTTTGGCTTGGCACGCGCTTCAAATACGACACCGGTTGTGGTGCTGCGATTTGAGGGAGACACAACCGATGCGCTTGCGCGTATCCAAGAAGCCTTCCGCAAACAGCTGCTTGCACTGGCACCACATGTCAAACTGCCCTTCTGACCGATCACTACTGACTTTACGCCTGACCCTATGAGCGCTCTATCGCAAACTGCCGCCTGGAAATCGTTTTCGCAAGCGGTGTCCGCAAGCCCAACGAAACCCGACGCGCTGCGCATCCTGCGCGCCGCCGAACTTGAGGTAGACCTCAGCACGCAACGACATAGCCCTGCCTTAGAAAAAGCTGCGCAAGCGCTTCTTAAGCAGCAAGGTTTTGAACAGGCGCGTACCGATCTGTTTGAGGGTGCTGCGATCAACTGGACAGAGAACCGCGCAGCTTGGCACACAGCATTACGGGCTCCGACTCCTCCCGCCGGAGTCGCACATGCGGTACTGACCGAACAAGCAAAGCTCGCTGGGTTCGTCGAAAGAGTCAATGCACAAAACCTCTACCGCAATGTCGTACACCTTGGGATCGGCGGTAGTGACTGGGGCCCCCGGCTCGCGGTCGAATCACTTGCCGGACACGCCGGTCGACGCACGATTCGTTTCGCGTCGAACGTCGACGCGCACGCGATTACGGCGGCGCTCGAAGGGCTTGACCCCTCTGACACACTCATCATCATCTCGTCTAAGTCCTTCACTACGATTGAGTCGCTCGCCAACGCTGCCTGTGCGATTGATTGGTTACGGGCTGGCGGAATCAAACAGCCACTGGATCACTTCGTTGCGGTCACGGCTAACGCACAAGCCGCGCGTGAATTCGGGATTCGTGAAGAGCACATCTTTGAATTCTGGGATTGGGTGGGTGGACGGTATTCGATCTGGTCTTCCATCGGCCTGCCCATAGCGCTTGGCCTGGGGCTGGACACTCTCAATGACCTGCGCGCTGGTGCAGCGCAAATGGATGAACATTTTCTAAACGCGCCTCTGCAAGAGAACGCTCCTGTTCAGATGGCCTTAAGCGCCGTTGCGAATTGCAGTGTGCTTGGTTATGCGTCATTCGCATTATGTCCGTATGACGCAAGGCTGCGACACTTAGTGCCGTGGTTGCAACAACTTGAGATGGAGTCGTTGGGCAAATCAACCCAACGTGATGGAACCACTTTAGATGTCGCTAGTAGCCCTGCAGTATGGGGGATGCCTGGCACAGATAGTCAACACACGTTTTTTCAATGGCTGCATCAGGACGGGAAGGGCGCGCCGGTCGACTTCATTCTGTGCGCTAAACCTGATCATCGCCACACCCGCCATCATCGACTGCTCATCGCAAATTGTTTGGCGCAACGCGCTGCACTCTTAGAGGGGAAGTCGTATGAGCAAGCCCTGGCCGAAGTGTCGAGCAAAGAGAAAAACCCAGAGGCTGCGGCAGCACTCGCTAAGCATCGCGTGCATCCAGGTGGACGTCCTTCAACACTGATTGTCATGCCCCAGCTGGACGCAAAACAACTTGGTGCATTGCTTGCGCTCTATGAGCACAAAGTCTTCACTGAGGGTGTGCTCTGGGGGATCAACCCATTTGACCAATGGGGCGTGGAGTTCGGCAAACGATTGGCCGGTGATATTGAGCGGCGACTCGACGCGCTTGGCAGTGACCCGGCAGTGAGCCCTTACGACCCATCCACTGCCCACTGGGTGCGTAAACTGGCGAGCGGTTAACCCAAGAACTTGACGTACCAAGGCATGGCAACCTCTAGGCCCTCGGCCAGAGTGTGCGTCGGTGCATATCCTAGCAATGTACGAGCCTTGCTGATGTCAGCCTGCGAATGGCGGACATCGCCCGCTCTAAAATCTTGGTAGACCGCCTCTTTGTCGTATTGCACACCCTGTCTGCCCAAGGAATGCGTGAGCAGTGAAAAGAGCTCATTCAAGCTAGTCCGCGCATGCACCGCGACGTTATAGACTTGATTTACGCCCTCAGCCGAAGCGACAGCCGCAAGAATATTGGCCTGTACGGCATTCTCGACAAAACAAAAATCACGACTCGTTTCGCCGTCTCCGTTGATAAGCACATCGTCACCGCGAATCATGGCGGCAATCCATTTGGGGATCACCGCAGCATATGCGCCTTCAGGATCCTGTCGTTTGCCAAATACATTGAAATAACGCAACCCCACGCTCGCAAACCCGTAAGAGCGCGCAAACACATCCGCGTACAACTCATTGACATACTTCGTCACGGCATACGGCGATAACGGCTTACCGATGCGATCTTCCACTTTCGGCAAGCCCGGATGATCTCCATAGGTCGAACTTGAGGCTGCATACACAAATGCTGACACCGCAGCGTCTCGCGCAGCGATCAGCATATTCAAATAACCTGAAATATTGACATCGTTGGTCGTGGCGGGATCTTTGAGCGATCGCGGCACCGAGCCAAGTGCGGCCTGATGCAGCACATAGTCAACGCCCGAAACCGCATGCGCACACATGCCCGGATCACGAATATCGCCCTCATAAAAAACAAAGCGAGACCACTGTGCTCCCGATACAGAGGCTTGAATTTCCTCCAAATTACGTCGATGTCCTGTTGCAAAGTTATCGAGTCCCACAACTTGCTGATCAAGAGAGAGCAGCGTCTCAACGAGATTGGAGCCGATGAAGCCGGCACAGCCTGTAACGAGCCATTTTCTTGGCGTCGCGCGCAACGACGCCTGAACCTGGTGGTAGCGGGTGAGTGTCATATAGCTTCTTACCCGTTAGAGACGCAAATCCGACTGCTCTGACTTGAAAATATATTTCAAGTCGTAAAGCACGTGCTTGGGTTTACCCAAAGCGCGGATCGCGTCGATGCCCAACTCCGCGAACTGTCGATGTGCCACAGCCATAATCACCGCATCGTAGCGACCTTTTTCAAGGCTCTGCACGGGATGGATACCGTACTCATGCACAGCTTCCTCTGCCTCGACCCAGGGGTCATACACGTCCACGTCGACGTTGTATTCACCAAGCTCCTTGATGATGTCGACAACGCGTGTATTGCGCAAGTCCGGGCAGTTTTCCTTAAAGGTCAAACCCATCACCAGCACGCGCGCGCCCTGCACATAAATCCGCTCGCGCGTCATCGCCTTGACGAGCTGCGACACAACATATCCACCCATACTGTCATTAAGTCGTCGTCCCGCCAGAATGATCTCCGGGTGATAACCAATCGACTGGGCCTTGTGCGTCAAATAATAGGGATCGACGCCGATACAGTGCCCGCCCACCAAACCGGGCCTGAAGGGAAGGAAATTCCACTTTGTTCCAGCTGCTTGCAACACGGCCTCGGTGTCGATGCCGAGCTTATTAAAAATAAGCGCCAATTCATTAATCAG
>CAMCWG010000269.1 GCA_945882005.1 Bordetella parapertussis | reverse complement strand
TAGTTCAAAACACATAACTATCATCTGAACACTACGGGAGACAAAAGATGAGCGCAGGTTCAACATCGAGTTCAAAAACGGCTCTTCGCCGCAAATTGCTAAAAGGCGCAGCCGCGACTGCCGGGATGGCGGTCCTGGGTTCGCCAGCGATCTCATTGGCACAAAACAAGCCGATTCGTATCGGTATGCAAACGATTCTCTCTGGTCGCGTTGCGATGTTGGGGATTTCATCGCGTAACGCCGTTAACCTCGAGATTGAAAAATTCAACGCTGCGGGTGGCTTGGGTGGGCGCAAAATCGAGCTGATTGTGCGCGACTCCAAGGGCCAACCACAGGAAGCTGCGCGTGTCGCACGCGAACTCGTCACAAGCGATGGCTGTGAAATCTTATGGGATGCAGAAGCTTCTTCCGGCGCCTTTGCTGTGCATGAAGTGGCCAAAGATTTGGGTGTATTTGTGATGCACACAAACTCCGAGACATCCTCCCTGACCGCGGACCCAAAGCTGCATGTTCCAACCGCGTTCCGATGCGCCCGTCAAGGTATCCACGACGCGATTGCTGGTGGTTCCTACGGTGCCGAAGTCGCCAAACGGATGAAACTTAACCGCTGGATGAGCATTTCACCTGACTATGCCTACGGTCGTGACACGACCTCGGAATACATGGAGTACCTGAAACACTTCAACAAAGATATCGAAGTTGTTGGGCAGGTGTGGCCAAAACTCTTTCAAGCCGATTACAGTGAGAACATTACACGCTTAGTGCAAGGTAAGCCGCAAGCGATTTACTCTGCTCTGTGGGGTGGCGACATGGTTTCGTTCATCGACCAAGCCAACATTTACGCACTGTTTAAAGACAAGCAGTTCTTCTCCCCGAACCTTGCTGACTACGCCGTACTAACTGCCGTCAAAGCCGTGCCACCAAACATGCACTCGGGCACGCGTTTCCTGCGCAACTTCCCTAACACGCCCGCGAACGCAGCGTGGTTTGATGCGTATGTTGCAAAGTTCAAAGAAATGCCTTTGAACTGGTCTTGGGAGAACGCTGCTGGGATTCAGTTCCTGACCGCCGCAATGAAAAAGGCGAACAGCTCTGACAGCAAAAAAGTCGCCGAAGCGCTGCGTGGCCTGAAGATCGACTCACCTTTTGGGCAGGACGGCACTCTCACGATGCGCGCGTCGGACAACACGATGATTAACTACGCTCTTGGGTACGGTTCACTAACCAACAAAGAGCCCTACATCACCAACCAAGTGAACGGCAGTTGGCCACAGATTTATGAGCTTGAGGCCGAGTGGAAAAAGCGTAAGGGCTGGGCGTAACTCACCTCGCATCACCTTGTTGATCAAGGGGCCTCTGCCGCAGCACTAGGCAGGGGCTCTTGTTTTGCATCAATTCGCTCATCTTTATGATTGCTGGCACTACTCAGTAGTGCCTCGCCACACCCGGAGACACCCTTGGATCCCACCGCACTGTTTGAATGCCTCACCTCCATGTCCTGTCTGGTCACTCAGACAAGTACCGGACTCATCGTCGGTGCACTACTGTTTCTTGTCGCAGCAGGCTTGACGCTGATTTTTGGCGTGCTGCGCGTCATTAACTTCGCGCATGGCTCTTTTTATATGCTGGGGGCATACATCGCCCTGTCGGCTTACCGCCTCACAGATAGCTACTTGCTTGCCGCGCTTATTGCGGGAATCGGTGTTGGTCTATTTAGCTTGATCTTTGAACGATTTTTTATGCGCCGTGTATACAACGCCGACGTGTTGCTGCAACTACTTGTCTGCTACGCCTTCATCCTCATTCTGGATGACGCGGTCAAAATCATATGGGGACATGAATTTCAGTCAATGGGGATGCCCGCAGCTTTTCAAGCTCCGCCCTTCTTTATCGCTGGCGGCATCGTTCCGCTCTTCTATGTATTCATGATCGGTGCAGCTGCGGCAATCGGAGCGGTGCTCTGGTATGTTCTGACTCGCACACGCATGGGCAAGATCGTCCGTGCTGCCGCTCACAACCCTACAATGACCTCAGTGCTCGGCTTAAATACCACTTGGATCTATGCGGGGGTCTTTGTGATTGGTGGCGCATTGGCCGGGTTGGCTGGAGCATTGGCTGCACCCGTTCGGTCCGTATCCTCAGGCATGGGATTCTCAATCCTGATTGAATCCTTCATCGTGACGGTTATCGGTGGAATGGGGTCTGTCAGCGGAGCTCTCGTGGGCGCCTTACTGATCGGCCTCGTCCGTTCATTTGGCTCGATCGGTTTCCCGCTGTTTGTAGAAGGCGTCATGTTCATTGCGATGGCGTTAATTCTGATACTTAAGCCCAGCGGTCTGCTTGGCAAGGAGCAGCGTTAATGAACAGCAAATCAACCTTCAATAAAGATCTCCTGTTTTCAATCGTGGGCCTTGGGATCTTATTGGCGATACCGCTTTTCTCTCCAAGTCGTGTTGCGCTGGACTTCATCATCCGCTTAGCAGCCTTTGGTCTGTTTGCAACCTCACTTAATATCTTGGTCGGCTACGGCGGCATGGTGTCATTTGGGCACGCTATGTTTTTTGGTGGTGGTGCTTACGCGTTTGGCTTATTAATGCAAAAAGGTGGCGCGTCAATACCAGTAGCCATCCTCGGCGCTATAGTGTTTTGTGCAGTCTTGGGTTTTGTCATCGGCTCAATTTGCGTCAGGCTAAAGGAAATCTATTTTTCCTTCCTCACACTTGCCTTTCAAATGCTCATCCATAGCATCATTATTATGTGGACCTCTCTGACAGGAGGTGATCAAGGCTTGATGGGCGGGATTCCGCGCGTCTGGGGCGCTTTAAACCTCGCCAATGTCAATGCGCTGTACTGGTTCTCGTGTGTCGTAGGCGTGCTGTGTCTCTTCCTGATGCGCTATATCCTCCAATCGCCCTTCGGCTACACACTACGCATGGTGCGTGACAATGCCGATCGCGCACAATTTCTGGGCATTAACGTATGGCGGATTCGCTTGTATGCCTTCATCCTGTCGAGCTGCTTTGCCGGTATCGGCGGAGTCATCATGGCTTTGTTCGTATCAGGCGCCTACCCTGAGTTCAGCTACTGGACGATGTCGGGTGAAGCGGTCTTCATGATCATGATGGGTGGTCTGCATGCATTTATTGGCCCTGTTGTCGGTGCAGGCCTCTTAATGATCTTTAACGACATCATCACTCGCACAACGGAGTACCACGGTTTGGCGCTAGGCGTCATCGTGCTGTTTTTTGCCTTGGGTCTCAAGCGAGGCATGACCGATTTCATCGTACAAATTTATCAGTCACTTAGTCGCAAAGGAGCGCGTTCATGAGCAAGCAATCTATTACCGTTGTAACGGGTGGTTCAAGCGGAATCGGTGCTGCATGCGTACGTCATCTGGCCAAGCGCGGCGACCATGTGGTCTCGCTTGATTTACCTGGCACCTGGTCCGACGAAAAGATGAAAGCGATGGGCGTACACGCCTATGCCTGTAACGTCACAGATGACGACGGCATGCATCAAGTCGCAAAGATGATTGAAGATCAGCACGGTCCTGTAACAGCGCTCGTCAATTGCGCAGGGATTTTGCAGCATCGTCTGCCACCCGATCGTCTGACCATGACGGAGTGGGATCGCGTGGTGGATATTGATCTGCGCGGCACCTACCTTGCCTGTGCGATTTATGGCTCCCGTATGGTGGAGCTTGGCGGAGGATCG
>CAMCWG010000268.1 GCA_945882005.1 Bordetella parapertussis | reverse complement strand
CAGGTATCTTTGGCTGAAGCTCGAGAGCAAGCCGCCAAGCTCGTTATCGAGGCCAAGCAAGGTGTGAACCTAAAGGCTAAAAAAGTAGCGGCTCGTAGTGCTTTGCTTGCAGCAGCCTCGCGCAACAAAACATTTCAGGAATGCGCAGAGACCTATATCGAGGCTCACGCAGACGATTACACGAACGAGAAACACCGTAAGCAGTGGTCTGCGACACTCAAGACTTACGCGTACCCAGTCATCGGCAAACGACTGGTGGCGGATCTGTCTACGCCGGACGTACTTAGTGTGATGAATCAACTATCAGATGCCGACAACCAAAAGTCTGAAACGCTTTGGAAAACAAAGACCGTTAACGCTAAGCGACTTCTTGATCGTATTAAGACAATCATCGACTATGCCATAGTGAACGAGTACCGCACCGAGCGAAACCCTGCAGTCTGGCAGGGCTATTTAGACACCCAGCTCGCCGCACCAAACAAGGTAGCAACAGTAAAACATCACCCTGCTTTGCCCTACGCCATGATTGGCGACTTCATGACTAAGCTACGCACTAATGAGAGCATCAGCGCCAAGGCGTTGCAGTTCCTTATCTTGACTGCAGTTCGTTCTGGTTCCGTTCGTGCAGCAGAATGGTCTGAAATTGATATTTCTAACAAGCTCTGGATTATTCCGGCTGCGCACACTAAGACCAAGCAAGAGCATCGGGTGCCACTGACAGAGCAGGCTATTAAGCTACTGCAATCGCTGCCTGTAATAGCGAGCAATCCTAAAGTCTTTCCGAGTCCCCGTGGCGCCGCTTTATCAGATATGGCCCTGTCGGAAATAACACGAGGAATGAGAGAGCGTGGCGAGCTTACAGCTGACGTAGTGCCTCATGGTTTTCGTTCAACCTTCCGTGACTGGGCAGCTGAATGCACAGCCTATCCAGACGAGATACGCAAGGCAGCTTCAGGCCATACTGTCGGGGATGCTGTGCAACAAGCCTATCAGCGCACCGACTTACTCGACAAGCGCCGCAATCTGATGCGGGACTGGGCCAACTTCTTGGATCAACCAACCAGAACACAAACAACCACGGTGACTCAACTGCGAAGAGTTTGATGATGCTGAAACCCGATAAATATTTCAAGGGCTATGAGTATTACTTCCCTGTAAAAAATCGCCAAGTAGCCCGTAAGTTATTTCGACGAGCCATTCGTGAGTACTACGCAATGCAGCGCAAATACGTAATCGAGCCTGAAACAGGTAGGCGTGTCGAAGAAATATTTGTGGGCGAGGTCATCCAGCAACAAAAAAGACAGCGGCGAAGGGTCATAAGGGTCTTCAAAGGACGAAAAATTGGAGAGAGGCGTCCGCAAAGACCAGAAATTAAATTACTGATTTCTCGACTGTTTATTCTTTGGGGCAGGTACACCATGCATCCCGCCACTCTTTCTTGGAAAACCCACTCCTCTGTTCAAACGCATTTCGAAGAGTTTCTCAACCGCCTACTCCCTGCCCTTGGCGCACCCGACGTTAGGCGTTACGTTGAAACACACTGGCGAGAACGCAAGTAAAAATAAATGTAGTCTTGAGACGTCTGGGCAACGACTTTAATCGTGTTCATGTTAATCACTGCCAAGGAGCAGCAACATGAACCACCCAAAGTCAACCACTACCTCCGATGACGCACCTGATCCATCAAGAACGCAAGTCCGCTCCTCGGCTATCCGTCAACTCGAACCGGATGCTCACCATGCCACGCCCGCCTCGCTGCTTTGAAGCCAACACCAGTTACCACGTCACGCTGCGCTGTAATAACCAAGCGTTTGATTTACGCCGACCCCAAGCCCGCCAAGCGATCCTGTTCTGTCTGGCTCGGGCCAAAGCCAAGTTCAACTTCAAACTCTATGGCGTATGCGTCATGAGCAACCACGTGCATTACTTTCTAAAGCCCGAACAGCCCCACCAGATGTCACGGCTGATGCACTGGCTCAATTGGTACTGCGCCATGCTGCTGAACCGTCTGTTGCTGCGTCGAGGTCATTTCTGGGAACAGCGCTATCACGCCGAACCCGTCAAAGACAACGATGTGCGCCACAGCATGATGGTCTTGCGCTATATCCACGCCAATCCCTTGGCTGCGAAGATGCTTGAGGGCTTTGATTACGCCTACAGTAACTATGCCAGCTACGCACGGCTCAAAGACGATGGGTTAACCGTCTGGCATCCTGCGTTCCTAAAGCTTGAGCGCAGCCTCGATGCGTGTGCGAGCGTGTATGCGGCGTTTTGTAAGCGTTATCAATCTAAGGCTAAACCCAACCCCCGTTCACGTTGGGGCGTCTGGCAGCTCTGGCGGGAGGTGAACAAAAGGACCAAGTCAACTAAGAAAAGCTCAACACAGACAGATTTATTCGCCCAAAACGGTGCCAGATATCACGGGGGGAGTCAGACACAAGCAGTAGATCAGACGGTCGGCATTCTCCGCCACGAGGTGATGGCTCAGGTATCTCAGTTTTTACGGGCGTCTCAGGGGATTTAGCTAACTCTGGCACTAACTCACAAATACTGCAAGTAACGGTTGACACGCCACTAGTGTCCCAACGTTTGGAACAGATCTTGTTGAACAGGATAATCCGATAATTCGGTAGGTTCAACGGGCTTGCCGAGTAAAGCTTCGATGGGCGTCATTTCAAACATGTTTAAGTCCAATACTCTTAGGATTTCGTAAAGCGAATGTTTCAGATTCAAACGCTTCTTCATAATGGCAATCGAGACGTAGGTCGCAATCGCGATCCATATTTGCGTCTTCACGGCATTTTCCGTGTTGCCATAAAAGGCTTTGATTTGAAGGTGCTGTTTGATCCATTTGAAGAACAACTCGACTTGCCAGCGCTGTTTGTAAAGTGCGCAAATAGTATTGGCTGGCAGTGTGAGATTGTTTGTCAGAAACTCGAAGGTATTTTCTGTTTCGCGGTCGAAGAACGTTACAAGTCGAAGAGTCTCTGGATACCGCGTTGCGGTCAGCACCCCAGCCATTCGAACATGATGATCGCTGATCAAACCAGTATTTGTCGCGACGGGAAACGATTGAATCATCGTGACTTGCATGTTTGTCTTGGCACGAGTAACGAAGAACGCTCTGGACGTATGCAGCTTGTAGAGTCGTGCGAAGTCGACATACGCTTTGTCCATCACGTAAAACGCGCAAGCCTCGATGTAGCCTTGCTCGCAGAGGATATCGAGTACTTTTACATCGTGCATTTTTCCATCGCTGATGTGAATAAAACTCGGAATCGATCCCTTCAGATCTATCAGAGTATGAAGCTTGATCGCTGCCTTGGTAGTTCGAAACGGTGCCCAATTGAAGATGCTCAAACACAAGTCGATCGTAGTCGAATCCAACGCGTAAACGGTCGCACCCATCAGCGACACCAACTCCGAGTTCGCCGGTTCGTTGGCGTAAAGCGCTCGCGCCGTTGTGATCAAATGATGTGCCAAATCCGCAAAGACTTCCCATGGCCTGACTCGGTTTGCGTTGGCCAAGGTATTGCGAGAAACCGTTTTGCAGCGCAACCCCATGTGATAAATATGTTTGCGTTGGGCTCGCAAATTGATCTCGATATCGCGCAGCGATTCGCGCGTAGTGAGCTGTGCAAAGGCAAGAACCAAGAACTGATCCAAACAACTGAAATCCTGAACCTTGTGTTGCGCTCGACGAGCTGCAACCATTCGACTGAATGCTTTGAG
>CAMCWG010000267.1 GCA_945882005.1 Bordetella parapertussis | reverse complement strand
TCCCTCCAGGGGGCTCAGTGGATCCGCTGGCCAGATTGTTCGCCGCTAAACTCTCTGACGCACTTGGTCAGCAATTCATCGTTGAGAACCGTACCGGCGCTTCGGGTTCGATCGGAACCGGATACGTAGCCAAGGCTGCGCCTGACGGTTACACCTTCGTGTTTGTATTTGATACACACGCAGTGAATCCTTCGCTACTGCCCAAGATGACTTTTGACACCTTGAAGGATCTGTCGCCGGTCATGTTGGTTGGTACGGCACCAATGGCGTTCGCCACCGCGGCAAATAAGCCGTACAAAAATTTTGCCGAGTTTGTTGCGGCAGCCAAAGCAAAGCCAGACTCATTGAGTTATGGCTCAGTGGGTAGCGGCAGTCTCGGTCACCTGACAATGACTCTGGTTCAAAAGGCGGGTGACTTCAAAGTGATCCACATTCCCTACAAAGGTGGTGGCCCGATGTCCGCCGATATCCTGGGTGGTCAGGTTGAGTCTGGCATTGGTTCAGTCGCAGTACTGGCTAATCACATCAAGGGTGGAAAGATGCGTGCGCTGGCTGTGACAGGTGAGACTCGCTCGTCGTCGATGCCCGATGTGCCCACGATGGCTGAGCAGGGTTTCCCAGGTTTCTCAGCAGTCGCGTGGTGGGCGGTGTTTGCACCGGCTGGCACTCCTAAGCCCATTATTGACAAGCTCAATGCAGAAATGGTCAAAATTGCTAAAGATCCTGCAGTGAATAAGCAATTGACTCAAACCTTAGGCATTGATCTTAAGCTGAGTAGCCCTGAGGCGCTTCAAAAATGGACAGTCGCCGAGATGAATCGTTGGGCCAAGGTGATTAAAGATAACGGCATTAAGCCAGACTAATTCACGTCGTATGTCTTCGTCGATCGGCGCTCCCCATGAGCGCCGATTTTTATTTGTCATACGCTTGAAATCTATCTGCTGCACCATCTAAAACACATGCAAAAAGAAATCCAGCTCATTTATTTCAATGCGGGGGGTGGTCATCGGTCCGCGGCGTTGGCTTTAAAAGACGTTATTGAGGCCGAGCGTTCAGACTGGAATGTGACACTCGTTAATCTCTTTGAGGTCATCGACACAGAACGTTATTTTCAAAAACTAACCGGTTTCGCGCCCGAAGATCTCTATAACTTGAGACTTAAAAAGGGTTGGACGCTTGGCTTGGCAACAGAGCTTAAAGTTTTGCAGGCAATTATCCGGCTCAGTCACGCAAAGCTTAAACGAAAGCTACAACAGTATTGGCGTGTCACGCAGCCTCACATGGTTGTGTCGCTCGTACCGAATTTCAATAAGGTGATGTGGGATGCCCTGCATCAAGAGCGTCCAAACGTGCCGTACGTTACGGTGATGACGGACATCGCTGACCATCCTCCTCATTTTTGGATCGAAGAGAATCAAGACCAGCATTTGATCTGTGGATCGGCTCGTGCGATGGCGCAAGCGCGGGCAGCGGGATACCAAAATCATCAACTGACCCAAACATCAGGCATGATTCTGCGGCCAGCGTTTTATCAAACTGCGCGCGTCGATAAAGAGTCGATGTGCACCGAGCTTGGCTTGGATCCAACAAAGCCCACTGGTTTGGTGATGTTTGGCGGTAACGGCTCAAATCAGATGCTGCGGATCGCAAAGGATCTCTCAGATATCCAACTCATTCTAGTGTGTGGGCATAACGTTACTCTGGCAAAAAAGATAGAAGTCCTGAAGGCGCCGGCAAAGCATGTCGTGCTTGGTTTCACCTCTGATGTGGATCGATTCATGAGCCTGTGTGACTTCTTCATTGGAAAGCCAGGGCCAGGTAGCCTGAGCGAGGCCATTCATATGGGGTTGCCCGTCATTACCTTTAAAAACTCCCTAACGATGCCTCAAGAGCGCTACAACGCGACATGGATAAATGAAAACCAACTAGGGATTGTCGTTGCGTCTGTGGGCGAGATGAAAGCAGCAGCGGGTGAGCTCTTGGCTAGGCTTCCCGCATTTCAAGAGGCTGTGGATCGCATTGAAAATCGCGCAGTATTCGAGGTGGTCACTGCACTCGAAAAAATCATTGATTCGAGCCAGGTTGCATAACGCAAACTGATCTTGCGATGCTTAAGAAGTGTTCTAGGGCAGGCGTTTGACGACCAGGAGTCTTAGCAAGATCATCCCATCGTCGCAGTGCTATTGCATCCGCAGCGTAGGGCATAGCCATAAAGTCCTCAAGCTCTCTCGTGCTGAGTGCACCGCCCTGCAGAGCCAAGCTGCGTTTTGAATCTGGGGATAGCGCCTCATAGTAGTCTGATGCAATGGCGCACAGTGCCCGTTTGCCCAAGACATGAAGATGCACAGGCGCCACGACCTCTTGTTCAAACAGGGACTTTAGATGATGGCTCGCGACGAACTGGTGTTGATCGTCGATACCTCTTGCCGAAGGTGTATCGCCTTTAGGGTTGAGTAGGTGTCCAATGTCGTGCAAGAGGGCGGCGGTAATTAGCGCGGCGCTTGCGCCTGCTTGCTCCGCAAGTTGAGCGCACTGGAGTGCGTGCTCAAGTTGATTGATTCCTTCCCCGGCGTACGCGACGTGTCCATCCCGAAGGAAAAGTTGTTCGATGTCGTCAATCGAATGTATTTTCATGCGCCCTGATCCAGCAATTGCTGAATTTTTTGTAAGGTCTGGGGTAGATCTGCGACCGTATCAATCAGAAAGTCGGGGTGTCCCGCTGCGAGTCGCGTGGCAACACGTTTTCTCAAGTTGGCTTTTTCTGCTTCAGATAGATGTATCCACTGCGAATACGTGAGGCCAGCTTCGTTGCCACTGGCGACCACGCCGACTGTCCAGCAGTCGCTGTGGTAGCCCTCTAGTAGACCTGGGACCGTGTCATCTACTTTCACCACAGACCGGCTTGGCCATACATCTAGATCTAAAAAGCATTTGTACATCCCCATCGGGGTTGGACGTGAGGTTGGAAGATCATCCGCGCAAACTAGATTGTCTGGAATAAAGCCTTGTGCTTTCACGAGTGGAAGCACCACGTCCATAATTTGACGGTTGTAGCCCGTTGTCGTGCCGATTTTGATGCCTTTTGCACGTAAATCAGAAGCTAGTTCCAAGAAGCCCGGAATGAGTGCTGCATGCTCAACAACCGATGCGGCGTTCATCGGTGTGAAAATATCATATAAGCGATCGGTGTCGCGTTCAGAGAACGGACGCCCAAATTTTGCGAGCCATTGCTCTTGAATATGCTGCAGTTGGCCAATCGTGTGAATATGATCCCACTTTGGCATACCCATTGGGCCACGGGCGTCATCAATCGAGATGCGAATGCCTTCCTGCTCAAATAATTTTACAAAGGCACCCATGGGGGCGTGGCTTCCAAAATCAAAAATCGTGCCAGCCCAGTCAAACACGACTGCGCGAACTAGCTTGGTGCGATTGTCATCCATCATTACGTTAAATTCCCCAGGATTGCATAACTTCTTCGGCTAGTGCAAAGGCGGTGCTAGCGCCCGTCCCGCTGGTCACGCTCACTACGCGCACGTCAGTCGCGGGCGCAAGGATCAAGGCATCTTTATCTGCGGGGCCGACGGGATAGCGTCCCGTCCATCGATGCGTCACGTTGTAGTGCGTGAGTAAAAGCGTCTCTTCAAGGTGTTTCAGAATGAGGCGATCGACGGCTTCGATTGCGTAAGGCTCAAAGGGTGTAGCGGGGTGGTGTGAGTCTCCTACGACAAGGCTACCGTCT
>CAMCWG010000266.1 GCA_945882005.1 Bordetella parapertussis | reverse complement strand
GTTCATAATGACTTTGAAACGGTCACCATCAATCGTGTAGGCATCAACGCGAGTTACTGATTTATCAACCACTTTCTTTCCTTTACGAATATATCAAGCACTGGCATCGAACTGGTCATGTGCACATGAAGTTAGTCTTAAAGCTTCACACATCCCGTCAATCTACACTTATCAATCCCAACCGTGCTCGCAAAACCTCATGTTGCCGAGTCGTCTAACAAAAAAACGACACTAACCACTTAGATTTTGTCTGCAAGCACGGCAAGCAACCGCTTTGCCGTCGCGCTTTCATCCCGCACACCTTTATCGTTCAGTACGGTGACTTCCGTCTCATTACCACGCGTCACCAAATGAATACGGTATGTGGGCGCCTTGCCTGGATCTTTAGCGCCGAACAGGCGACTCAGGAAGTTAGGGTCTTCACGCTTGATGCCCGTATCGCTGTCGACGTAACGCACGTAGTAATCACCAGCAGAGCGATCACGATCATCCACCGCAAAACCACCAGAATCAAGCGCAACACCAACGCGTCGCCAAGCACGGTCGAAATTCTCGTTAATAATGAGCGAGGACTTATCTGCTGCAGGTGCTACAACCTTGGGGCTCTGTGGGTCAGCCACAGATTGCGCCATTTTTTTGCGCGCACCGTCGATATCTTCACCCATAAAAACCATCAAACGCGCAAGCATCGCTGCGTTTAGGCCAGGATCTTCTTTGCCGCGCACCCACCGAATATCTGTTCCATCCGTGGCAGTCGCCATTTCATCCATATGTTGATGCGAGATGTAAACCTCGGTGCGGTTCCCGGCCCTCTCGATGCGCGTGCGGAATTTGTCACGTGTACCGCTATCCCATAGCCCTTGTAAAACTGAGCCGAGCAATTGGCGAATCCAGCTCTCTGGGATTTTGGCGCGGTTCTCGGCCCAGTTTGTCACTAACAAACCCGCCTTGGGATCCGTCACATCCAACGTAAAGCCGTTCTCACTCCAGAAATCCGCTGCCAGCGAAAATACTTTGTCTGCTGGCATATCGACCGACAACCAACGCAAATCGCCATCGCGCAGCACACGCATGTCGCTACGCATAGGTAACACCGCTGACTGGGCTGACGTCGCACCCTTGGCAGCAGCCTGCTGTCCGGCTTGCTGAAACTGGTTGAACGTCGTTGTCCCGCCCGCAGGGGCACGATAACGCGGATCACTTGCCGCTTGGGTCATATCAGGAGGAATGCTCAGTGGGTCGGTCATCACCACACTCTTGTAATCAACAGAATTGTCACCGTCCATTACCGAACGCATTTGCGCGCAACCGCTGAGCAACACAAGCCCCAGAAGAGCCGTCACATTCAAGAGTTTCAATTTGGAGCCTTGAGTTTTCATCTTAGAGCAATCCCGCCTGAACCATTGCGGCCCGTAGTGGTGCATGAAACTGCGCACTCAGTTCGACTAGAGGCAGCCGAATTCCCTTTGGAATCCGGCCCATTTGGTTCAACGCCCATTTGACGGGAACAGGGTTGCCCTCGACAAACAGCAATTTATTCAGTGGTCCTAGCAGCCCGTTGATCTCGCGCACCTTGGCCACATCGCCTTTCAAGGCTGCCGCACACATGTCATGCATTGCCCTTGGGGCAATATTTGCTGTCACGGAAATATTGCCTCGGCCACCCAACAAAATTAATGCCGCAGCCGTTGCATCATCTCCGCTCAGCACGACGAAGCTTGAAGGCAAATCCCGAATCAATAACGCACCGCGACCGATATCACCCGTCGCATCTTTGATCCCGATAATTCCTGGCACCCGAGCCAAACGAACGACTGTGTCGTGCGACAAGTCAGCTACTGTGCGACCTGGTACGTTGTACAAAATTGTTGGTAAGTCGACTGCCTCTTGGACAGCTTTGAAGTGTTGGTACATCCCTTCCTGAGAAGGCTTGTTGTAATAAGGCACCACGGATAAACCCGCATGCGCACCGACTTTGCGAGCGTGCTCGGCCAGATGGATCGCCTCAGAGGTCGAGTTCGCACCGACACCAGCGATCACTGGAATACGACCGGCGGCATGCGAAACCGCCAACCGAATCAACTCTGCGTGTTCGTCCACATCGACAGTGGGCGATTCACCCGATGTACCCACGATTACTAACGCATCCGTGCCTTCTGTGGCATGCCAATCAATCAACGCCTTAAAGCTGTCGTAATCAATACTGCCATCGGGATGCATCGGGGTCACCAAAGCAACCATACTCCCCTGAAATCGGGGTCCGTTTGTAGATGAGGTCGTGGCCATAAATATTATCGGGTCCGGGGCACATTTAGGGGCGCGCACGCGCCATTAAAAAACTTATCTAAGTTTAACGGATAAGCAATGAAACAATCGCGAAAACCTATAGAAATAAGCGTACGATCCACTCCCCGGCGCTGATGAAGGGAGAAATCACCGTGGTCAAGAGTCCCGCAGCCAGAAGCGCAATGACGATCCACATCCCATAAGGTTCCATGCGCCCGTACTGCCAAGCAAGCCGATTCGGTAGGAGACTAAACAAAACACGCCCCCCATCTAGAGGCAAAATAGGTAATAAATTCAAGGCCATGAGGACTAAGTTAATGTGAATGCCGGCCTGGCACATTTCAAACCAAAATCCAGCGCGCTCACCACTTTCAAACAGAATTCGCAGCCCAATCGCCCAAGCGATTGCCATCAACAGGTTTGCCGCAGGCCCAGCAAGCGCTACCCAGAGCATATCCTGCTTCGGATGGCGCAATTGACCAAAATCCACTGGTACAGGCTTTGCCCAGCCAAACAGCAACGCAGGACCGCCTAGCAACTTTGAAAGCAGCAGAATTCCAACCGGCACCGCGATGGTCCCAATGGGGTCGATATGCTTTAACGGGTTGAGGGTCACACGGCCCTCACGCGTCGCCGTCGCATCCCCAAAAAGACGGGCGATATACCCATGCGCAGCCTCGTGAAAGGTGATCGCAAACAGGACTGGCAGGGCATAGACCGTCAAGGTTTGGATGATTTCGCTCATTGCGCGATTGTAGTGTCTAAAGTCTTCAATCGTGAGAGAGACCGAGAGCCGCAGGATCTCCCAAACCAAGCCGAACAACCAGCGGTGTTTTTCCAGTTAAATCGATGACGGTTGTGGGCTCTAGTGCACAGGCCCCCGCATCAATGACTGCAGCCAGGCGATGTTCATACCGTTCACGGATTTCGGCTGGGTCATTTAAAGGGGTCTCTTCCCCCTCAGGAATTAGCGTTGTGGACAACAACGGGCCCGCTGCGTGTTCTAGCAGCGCCAGCGTGACAGGATGATTGGGGACACGCACACCGATCGTCTTACGTGAAGGATGGGAAACCCGTCTGGGCACTTCGCGCGAGGCATCCAAAATAAATGTCCACGGGCCTGGGGTCGCAAGCTTCAGCAACCGAAATTGCGCGTTGTCTACTCGGGCAAAATGACTGATCGCAGCCATATCACGGCAAAGCACAGTCAAGTGATGGCGATCATCAAGCCCCCGAAGCTTACGTAATGCCTCAGCCGCCCGTCGGTCGTCTAGACCCGCAACCAACGCATAGCTGGAGTCAGTCGGCACAGCCAAAATGCCGCCTTCTTGCAATAAGTGCACTGCCTGCTTGATCAGTCGAGGCTGCGGGTTGCTAGGGTGTACAGCAAATAACTGTGACATGAGGCATGCGTCCAATGCAAGGAAACGCGGGGCGGTTAGAATACGGACTCAACGTCCCCGTAGCTCAATTGGATAGAGCACTCGCCTTCTAAGCGAG
>CAMCWG010000265.1 GCA_945882005.1 Bordetella parapertussis | reverse complement strand
AGCCAAGCAACGCACGACGATGTCTGCGCCATTGAGTTCCATAAAGTCATTCCTTTCATTACCGGCATCGCCCATATGACTGCATCCTCGGTCAAAGAGAAACGCTGAACCGCGACAGGTTTTGCAACATGACCCGACGTTTTCAGACTCACTGAGCCTGGCCACCCGGACACCTTGCCAACCCGGCACGCATTCGCCATTCGGCTATGCACGCACCCAACAGGGGTGCACTGGATCGAAACGGAAGCGCTGACCGATGCTTGTGGCAGGGGCAGCAGCAAAAGTTAAATGGCAGAGATGGTCGGGCGGTGACCCAAACTTAAAAGCCATCGCACAAAAAAACGGTTGGTTTTTTGGTACGAACCTACGACTTTACCGTGTTGTGCGGCGCAGCGCAAATAAGGACCGGTAGATAATTCGCGAGCTGCCAGAGCATTTGAGCCAAAATACGCCGTTAACACTTGGCTTTTTCGCCAAAGATGGCGCTGTGGTGCTAGATTAGTGCTTAAATTGCTGCAGCGCACACAAATACCTGACAGCTTGCCTGCCTCACCCACTCTCGCCAGACGCTTAAATGCCCAATGAACGACGCAGTTAGCCAGCTCCAGCGCTTTTTGTTCAGCCACCACTTATATAGCGGAGTGCGTCGGGCTGCGGGCATTTTGCTGCCGATCACGATTGTGGGCGGCATTTTTGGCTGGTACGGGGCGGGCCTGATCGCGACCTTCGGTGCGCTATGCGTCGCGTTCATTGATCAACCAGGCCCTCACGAGCATCGTGTACGAGAAATGCTCGGTGGCACGCTACTGAGCACCGTCACCGTCGCCATCACCGGCTTGGCCTCAAGCCATCCACTGCTGATTTGGTTTGTAGTTATTGGGCAGTGCTTCGCCTATTCGATGCTTTCCGTGTTTGGCAAAAAAGGCGGACAGATCGGTTTCGCTTGTTTGCTGCTCATGACAGTCACAATGCATGAGGCCTTGCCAGCGCACGAGGTATGGCTACACACTCTCACCTCCTTTGCTGGTGGCCTCTTCTACACCGTATTTAGCTACTCACTCAGTAGGGTGATGCATGTGCGCGAGAAAGAGCAAGCCTTATCGGTTGCCTTGTTCGCAACAGCAGATTACATCGGGCGCCGTGCTGACATGTACAACAACGACCGTGATCTTGAAGACAGCTATCGCAAACTGGTTGCGTGCCAATCAAGCATGACGGACAAGCATCAGGGTGCGCGTGACATGGTGCTACGCGGCCTGGCAAAGGCAGGGCTGATCACAGATGCCAAGCGAATCATGTTGTGGAACCTATTTATCGAGATGATCGATATTCTTGAAACGCTAGTGGCCACGCGCACTGACTATGCCTTACTCAGAGAGCGTTTAGGCGACTCAGACGCACTGCTTTTCATGCGTGATGCACTGAGGAAAATGTCGATCGATTTAGACTACATCGCCCTATCGGTATCGAAGGAAACGACTGCCTCGCATCGCAGTAGCGTCAAAGCAGAACTTCGCGCGCTGGAATATGAGATCGAACAAATGACGCGCAATGGTTTCGCAGTGAGCGATCCCAATACGTACAACCTATGCATCGAAATTTTAAGACGCCTGCGTCACAGCGCAGAAATCATTGATCGTATGATCGAAGCGACCCGACGCAAGCCCAACGCAAAACCGCTGGAATCGGTGGTGCTTGACCAATCGCTCAGCCAGTTTTTATCGCGTGAGCACTATCGGTTGCGCATGATTACCAGCAACCTGCGCCTGGACTCACCCATCTGCCGCTACGCGTTGCGCGTCACACTTGCTGCTGCGATCGCCATGACCGTCTGGACGGTCGTGCCGCAGCTGGCCGAGCAAGGCTACTGGATTTTATTGACTGTCTTCATCATTATGAAGCCAGGTTTTGCGCTGACACGTCAGCGCAACGGTTGGCGTCTGGTGGGCACACTGATTGGCTGCGCTGTCGCGCTTGGGATTATGTTTGCCAACCTTAGTAACTCATGGCTCCTCGTGATCATGGTGCTGTCCACCATCATCGGTGGCAGCATGCTGCAAATCAACTACATGGTCGCATCCGTTTTCAATACCAATGCCGTACTCCTCGCGTTTCACTTTGTGGATCCAACCGCCGCAACCGTCATCGGAGATCGCGCGCTCGACACGTTTATCGGCTCAGTGATTTCGTTTGCCTGCAGTTACTTCCTACCTTGGTGGGAAGCACAGTTCATGCCGTCTCTCACCCGGGCGGCTATTTCGGCGAATCGCGAATACCTTCGCGCGGGCTTAAAGTATGTTGCCGTCTTCCAGCAGTCAGGAAAAAACCCTCTCGACGAGCAAGTCAAGCAAGCCGATTTGGCCTGGCGCTTATCCCGCAAAAATGCCTATGTTGCGCTGAGTAATTTGGCTGATGCGTTTTATCGGATGATGCTAGAACCACACTCACGCCAGTGGCATGCGGTCGAGTTCAACAACTTAATGATTCAGAACCACACGCTTGCCTCGCAGATTGCGACTGTGATCCATACTTTAGCCACGTCGCAGGAAGCGCCGCAACCTATGACTGACCACCTTTTGGCACTCGTACCCTTTTTGGAAGCACACAGAAGTGGCTACCTGCCACCATTACCTGCGATGGTGAGTGACGGCAGTCAACCCACACTCAGTTACCCCATGACACAATTGCACAATACAGTCGCTGCCATCGATCAAGAGATGTCCATCATTCATCAACACTTAAAACCTACTGCAATTTAAATATTCTCTTCGTTATCTCATAAGGAAAAAGACATGTCGCTCAAAGGTAAAGTCGCGCTAGTTACTGGCGCCGCAAGCGGTATCGGCCACCAAGCCGCCCTCACCCTTGCACGGAAAGGCGCAGCAGTGGTCATCGCCGATCTGAATCAGACGGCCGCAGACGCAGCTGCACGACAAATCATTGACGCTGGCGGTAAGGCCATGGGTGTCGTAATGGACGTAACCGACGAAGCCGCTGTCAACGCGGGCGTTGATCAAACAGTCAAACAGTTTGGCAGTATTGATGTACTGGTTGCAAACGCTGGCATACAAATCGTGCATCCAGTGGAAGACTTTCCTTATGCCGAATGGAAAAAAGTCGTGTCGATTCACTTAGACGGATCCTTCTTAACCACCAAAGCGGCACTCAAGCATATGTATGCGGCTGGTCGCGGTGGTTCAATCATTTACATGGGCTCGGTGCATTCGCACGAAGCCTCTCGCTTGAAGTCAGCCTACGTGGCTGCCAAGCATGGCATCTTGGGCCTTGCTCGAGTGGTTGCCAAAGAAGGCGGCCCTAAGGGCGTACGTGCAAACGTAGTGTGCCCAGGCTTTGTGCGCACGCCGCTGGTCGAAAAACAAATCCCCGAGCAGGCGGCAGCTCTCAATATCAGCGAAGCCGAAGTCATTAAAAACATCATGCTGAAAGATACGGTCGACGGCGAGTTCACGACAACCGAAGACGTGGCAAACGTCATCGCCTTTCTAGCGGGCTTTGAAAGCAATGCATTAACCGGTCAATCCGTGGTGGTCAGCCACGGCTGGAGCATGCACTAAGCGGAGTTGCAGTTATGCGCCTGGGCGTCTGAACACGAGCTTATCTTCGGTTGAGACGTCCGCGGCGAAAGCGTAACCCTCTGCATCAAACTTCTTTAGCCCCTCGGGCTTTGTGATGCGGTTTTCAATCGCAAAACGCGCCATCAGTCCACGTGCGCGTTTTGCATGAAAACTCACCACCTTCCATGCAGTTCCCTTCCCGTCTTGAAACACGC
>CAMCWG010000264.1 GCA_945882005.1 Bordetella parapertussis | reverse complement strand
GGCATCGTGGACTGAAATTGTCACCCACCAGTTGCCACTCGGCTTCCAAATGGGCTTTAACGGCTATGCAATTTCGCTGAAAACGTGGAACCGTCTGAAGCCAGATCAACAAGTCAAATTGCAAGCAGCGTTTACTGAGTTAACCAACGACATTTGGAAATATTCGGAAGAGCTGTATCAAGACGCTTTGCGTTGTAATGAAGGCTCAGATCCTTGCACGACCGGCAAAAAGTTTAAGGTCACTACAGCAAAGGTTTCTGACGCAGACATCAAATTAGTCGGCAGTGCCGTCGATAAGCTGTCCTTCCCTGCTTGGGCACCAGTATGCGACAAGACTAACCCAACTTGCTCAGCAGATTGGAAGAAGGCAGTTGGTCCAATCCTCGGCGTGAAATAAGGTAGCAGCATGAAAACACGGCTAGAAAGTATCTTAAGTATCTTGTTTGGCGGTATTTTTGGACTGTTAGTGATTGTCATCACGATCGAAACAATTGTCCGAAAAGTTTTTAACGTCTCACTGCAAGGTGCTGATGAACTAGGAGGTTATGCGTTAGCCGTTGGCTCAACGCTCGCTTTCAGTCTAGCCGTGTTTGGCAGAAATCACATCCGTGTCGATGTTTTGTACGAGCGCTATTCGCCTCGTATGAAGGCATGGATGAATTGGTTCGCAGCTACTAGCATGGCTGTATTTGCAATCTTCTTGTGCTACGTCACGATCAACGTACTGACAGACACTGTCGCATATAGCAGCACGGCGCAAACGCCTTGGGCAACTCCACTCATTTACCCACAATCGATCTGGTACGCCGGCTTAATCGTCTTCGCCGGTATCACAACGGTCTGGGCGATTCGCGCGACCTTACTATTGGTGACGGGACAACTGAGCGAACTCAATGAAGAGTTCCAGCCGAAAAGTGCCAAGGAAGAAATTAAAGAAGAGCTCGACGACCTTGCGCAGCGTTCCAATATTTCTGAGATTGCAAACAAATCATGAATCCCACCATCATCATTCTTGCGTTTTTGATCATGGTATTCATGATGATTGCGGGCGTACCCATTGCAGTCTCTATGGCGTTAGTCGGAATTGTTGGGGGCGTAGCCGTTTATGGTCTGCCCTTCATGAACTCCATCGCACCCGTTCTGTGGGGCGTACAAAACGAGAACCTGCTGACCTCTATTCCAATGTTCATTTTGCTTGGCGAGCTTTTGCTTCGATCCGGCATTGCAGACAGAATGTATTTAGCACTTTCTGCTTGGTTTGGTCGACTGCCAGGCGGGTTACTCCACACAAACATCGGTAGCTGCGCATTGTTCGCTGCCACCTCGGGATCTTCGGTCGCAACGGCGGCGACAATCTCGACAGTCGCTTTGCCCTCACTCATGAAGCGCGGCTATCCGATTCGACCGTCTCTAGGCACTATCGCGGCAGGCGGCACGTTAGGAATTTTGATTCCACCAAGCGTCAACATGATTATCTACGGCTCGTTGACCAGCAACTCCATCGGCAAACTATTCATTGCCGGTATCATTCCAGGGTTATTGCTAACCAGCTCTTTTATGCTGTACATCGCGATCACAAGCTTGCTTAGTGGCAACGCGATGCGAGAAGAGAAAGTCTCGCTCGAGTACAAACTAAAAGCATCTGTGCATCTCATTCCACCAATGATTGTTTTTGGTGTCGTGATGGGAAGTCTATATTTCGGTATTGCGACAGCGACAGAGAGCGCCGCCCTAGGTGTCACCACCGTTGTTTTATTTGTGTTGAAGTCAGGACGTTTGAATTGGCCACTCTTACGAGGCTGTTTCATCTCGACTGCCCGTGTGTCGGGAATGATCTTGCTGATCATTGCTGCTGCGTTTATTCTGAACTTGACAATTAGCCTGACGGGTGTTGCTGAGATCATGACAAAATGGGTCACCGGTCTTGGGCTGTCTCCAACGGCGCTAATACTGGGATTGATCCTGTTCTACCTACTTCTCGGCATGTTCATGGATGTGCTGTCGATGATGGTGGCAACGATTCCTGTCACCTACCCGATTGCCGTTGCACTAGGCATTGATCCGATCTGGTTCGGGATCTTTGTGATTCTGATGTGCGAACTTGGTTTGATCACACCCCCAGTCGGTATGAACCTGTTTGTCGTTCACGGCATTCGACCAGACAAAGGCGGTATCGAGGATGTCATGTGGGGCGCACTGCCCTACGCAATTATCATCATCCTGTTCACGATCTTTTTGATGATTTTCCCTGAGATCGTCACCTGGCTACCTAGCCAGATGTAGCGGCGTTACGCCTGAGAAAGTCAATAAACAACGCACTGACTTTGTCTGGCTGCTCTTGTTGCACCCAATGCCCGGCACCCTCGATCAGATGGGTGCCTTGCATTTTGGTGGTCAAGGTTTTTTGTACCGACTCAAGACCGCCAGGCGTCTGGTACACACCCCAGTCGCTCTTGCCCCCGATAAAGATGCACGGCACATCGATTGTGCGACCAGCAAATATCCGAAGCTCGCGATCGAGCCGGCCAATACGATAGCCCTGCAGTCCCCCTTGAAAGCCCGTGCGACCGTACTCCTCGCTATAGACCTTCAATTCAGCATCGGGCAGCCATTTACACGCTGCGATGGCAGTTTCTGAGGGCATATCTGGCGCGACCGACTCGGCCATCCCCAGAGCTAAATCCATCACATAGTAGCGTGGCAGCTTTTCCCATTCGCTAGCGATCAATGCCTTCAATGGGAACGGCTTGTTCTCAAGCCAATCCGCACTTTTGACGTGATAGTAGGCACGCAAAAAACTATGCAGTCCTTGCTTGGCGTGCCACATGTTTTCGTTAGCAGGCTCCGTGGCGTAGTAGACCTGGTAGTACTTGCGTGGTGGCGAAAGTTTGGCTAAATCTTCATTGATCGGATTCGGTGTGGCAGGCGCCACCGGCTTATTGACCGTATCAAACGGCCAAGGATCTGGCGCACCACGAAAAGGCGAACTCATCAGAATGACCGAGCGAAAGATATCGGGTCGCGTCAGCGCACACCACCCTGCGAGCGGCGATCCTTGATCATGACCGAAAACGCCTGCGACAGTCTTGTAGCCAAGTGCCGCCACTAATGCGAGCATATCGTTGATTTTATTCAGCGTACCAAAAGGACGCATATCATCGCCATACTTAATCTCGGTACCACCACTGCGACCATAGCCTCGCACGTCAGGCGCGATCACGTGGTAGCCGGCATCCGCGAGTGGCCGCATGACTTTGCGCCAGCTATACGCGAGTTCCGGGAACCCGTGAAGCAACAAAACTAAAGGTCGCCCCGGTGTTTCGAAACCTGCCTCAAGCACATGAAACGTAATGCCATTGACGTTCGGTACAAAGCGCGACCGCACGCCCGAGGGAAGAACCGCAGCGCTTAAAGGCGTCATGAGGGCAAGACCTTTCTAAAAGAGTTAATTTTTATACCAGTCTTTCACAGCTTGAACATAACGCTCAACGCCTTGGGTAACAGTGGCGGGTTGCAACGCACCGTAGGACAAACGCTGGTAGTTCGCCGCGCTCGTATCCGTCAAACCAAACGCGAAACCGGGTATGGAAACAACCTTGTGCTTTTCTGCCATTGCACGATTAAAAGCTAGCGGGTCTTGTCCCTTCGGTAAACCCGGCAGTTTCATCAACACATAAAAAGCGCCTTGCGTGTGCGGAAACTGTGCCAGCTCACCGAGGCCACTTAAGAGGTCGTAGACGTCTTTACGTACGCTCGACAACGCGTCCACTTTGGGTTGCACCCAAGCGCGGCC
>CAMCWG010000263.1 GCA_945882005.1 Bordetella parapertussis | reverse complement strand
AGTAAGACGTGAATCCTTCAAAAATCCACAGGAGTTCTGTGTAATTTTCCTTGGCTAAGTTATACGGCGCAAACGCAGCAGGTTTGATGCGCTTAACGTTCCAGGTGTGAAAGTATTCGTGACTAACAAGACCCAAGAAGGTTTGATACCCGTCGGAGGCTTTTTCCTGACCAAGGGTGGGTAAGTCTTTGCGTGAAGCCATCAGTGCGGTAGATGCGCGGTGCTCAAGACCGCCATAGCTATCACCGGTAACCATCGTCATGAAAACATACTTCTGCGCACAATCTAGAAATGGAGCTTGTTGGGAGGTTGGCTCAAAAAAACGAATCTGTGCTTCACAAATACGTTTGACATCGCGCGCGATGCGGGGCAAGTCCAGGCCTGGGATTAAGCCAGTGAATACCAGTTCATGTTGTGCTCCGCAGGCCGTGAAGCGAGTCACTTGCGGACGACCCATTTCAATCGGGTGATCAATCAGCGCGTCGTAATCTGGCACGGAGTAGGCAGTGAAACGTTTTGAGTCTTGTGTGCGACGTCGTCTGGTACTAAGCGGCATGCTGGTGTGGACAGACCACCCGAGACGACCCGGGGGGGGGGCGAGCGTCAATTCACAAGAATAGTTTTCGTGGCCATGGGCCTTCAGGAATACGCTCGTGCCATTAAAAAAGCCGTGGCTTTCATCGAGATGTGCGCCGCGAACGGACAAGTCCCAGGCGTAGATGTGGGCAGTGATGGTGAGCACGCCCTGGCATGGAGCGACCCGCCAGGTGTGATTGTCGAGTTTTTTGATCGTAAGGCTTTGGCGACCGCAACGGGCACTAATCGTCTCTACCTGACGAGAAAAATCTCGTATTAAGTAGCTGCCTGGGATCCAGGCAGGCATGGAAACCACCTGTCCGGAAGGGGTCGGGTCGGCGATCGTCAGGGTGGTCCGTACGCGGTGACCGGCTGGATCGAAGGGTTCTAGGCTGTAAAGTATGGGTTTGCGGTTCATATCGATATCTTATTTCACATTTCCACGGAGACACCCATGAGCGAAATCTTTGTACTGAGCGAAACGCGTGGCCGAGTCGGGCTGTTGACGCTCAATCGCCCCAAGGCGCTGAATGCTTTGAACGATCAGTTGATGGATCAGTTGGGTGCAGGACTGCTTGCCTTTGAAGCAAATGATGACATTGGGTGCATCGTCATCACGGGCAGCGAAAAGGCATTCGCCGCAGGCGCCGATATTGGCGCGATGAAAGACTGGTCTTACATGGACGTTTATAAAACTGAATACATCACGCGCAACTGGGAAACTATTCGACGGATTCGTAAGCCCGTCATAGCAGCAGTGGCCGGCTACGCTCTTGGTGGTGGCTGTGAGCTCGCGATGATGTGTGATTTTATTTTGGCTGCAGATACAGCAAAATTTGGTCAACCCGAAATCAAACTCGGCGTGATTCCCGGCTCTGGAGGTACGCAACGCTTACCTCGCGCCGTCGGTAAGTCCAAGGCGATGGAGATGGTTTTGACAGGACGCATGATGGATGCGGTCGAGGCAGAGCGCGCTGGGCTCGTGTCGCGGATCGTCGCGGCAGATCGGTTACTGGACGATGCGATTGAGACGGCGACGGTCATTGCGGCCATGTCCTTACCAGCGGCGATGATGGCAAAAGAGTCTGTCAACCGTGCCTACGAGTCCTCATTAAGCGAAGGGGTTTTGTTTGAGCGTCGCGTGTTCCATTCTTGCTTTGCAATGGATGACCAAAAGGAGGGTATGGCAGCCTTTGTGGAGAAGCGTAAGCCAGTTTTTAAGCACAAGTAAGCATTCACTTTTGCGTCTGGCTCAAACAAGCCTGGCGCGTGCTTGCCTTACGGGTCTCCCCCAATAGGGTTTGCATGAAGGGATAAAAAAACGCTATACTTATTGAGTTTGCCGGCGAATGCACTTTCAGCTGAAATTCAGGTTGATTTGGGCGTAAAGCGTGATCGCCTGGTTAGTTAAGCGCATACGTTTTGGGGGGATCAAACATGAGTGCCCTCGATTCTGACAAGCTTGAAATAACCGCGGCGGATTTAGAGCGAATTAACCAACGCTCGCGTTTGGAGCTTGTGCAAATTGTTAAAGCACAGGCTTTGCTGGGGTTAGTCGTGGCCAGTCTGGCATGGTTGATCGCAGGCGCAGATGCTGCGTTGTCGGCTTTAGCAGGTGCAGGTACGTATTTTGTACCCAATGCGATTTTTGCGTTGCGTTTATATGTTGCAACATTCCGTCCAGGGGGCTCTGGCCCGTTTCTTTTCCTGATTGGCGAAATGTTAAAGATAGGCGCAGCGGTTGGTTTGTTGTGGGTTGTGGCCCGTGTGGGTGGTGATCGTGTTCAGTGGCTGGCAGTGTTGGTCGGGCTGATAGCGGTGCTCAAAGGCTACATCTTAATGTTGATGTTCGGGCGTGCCCGAATCTAGTTTGATCTGTCGAATCTTTTACTGAATTTTTTAGAGATTTATCATGGCCGCTGCCGCCGACGTATCTCCTCAAGCCGCATATATTCAGCACCACCTGGTGCACAATAACAATATCGGAAAAAAACAGGATCTGATCGCGAATTTTGACGTGATCAACTATGACTCGATTTTTTGGGCGTTAGTTACCGGATTCCTCGCGATTTTGTTCATGTGGTTAGCCGCACGGCGTGCTACCGCCGGCGTTCCTGGTAGATTTCAGGCTTTCGTTGAGATGCTGGTCGATATGGTGGATCAGCAGGCACGCAGCATCGTCCCTAGCGAAGAAACCCGCAAGTTCGTCGCGCCATTAGCGATGACGGTATTTCTCTGGATTGTGCTGATGAACGCACTGGACTTGATTCCAGTCGATTTGCCCCACGTCATTTTCCACGCGATTGGCCTGGGCGGGCCCGACGATCCTCTTTACTATCACCGCATTTTGCCGACTGCTGACCTGAACATTCCTATGGGAATGTCGATGGGTGTTTTGTTGTTGATGCTGTATTACGGGATCAAGATCAAGCACCCAGGCGGATTTGTTAAAGAACTGTTTACCGCTCCATTCCACGCGCACGGCTTTGCTGCTGTGCTGCTGGCCCCAGCTAACTTCTTGCTGAATTTGGTTGAGTATGCAGCTAAGTCGGTGTCGCTTGGTATGCGACTTTTCGGCAACATGTTTGCCGGCGAACTCGTGTTCATGTTGATCGCTCTTTTGGGCGGCGCTTGGACAGGCTTTAACGCCATGAGTATTGGCTTAGGAATTGGCCATGTTCTGGCTGGTTCCGTCTGGGCAATCTTTCACATCCTGATTGTGTTGTTGCAGGCATTTATTTTCATGATGCTGACTCTTGTTTACATCGGTCAGGCTCACGAAGGGCACTAATGTTTCGCACCAGAGGCTTTTTGCTTCGGGTGCAGGCAGGTTCAAGTAGCAGTTTGCGGTTAAATTTTTTGTTTTTTTAAATTTTTGATACTTAGATACTAATCAAGGAGTTGTCATGACTAACGTCGCTTTCGTTGCTCTCGCTTGCGCTTTCATTATCGGTTTGGGTGCTCTTGGCGCTTGCATTGGTATTGGCATGATGGGCGGCAAGTACCTCGAAGCTTCGGCTCGCCAGCCTGAGTTGATGAACGCCCTGCAGACCAAGATGTTCTTGTTGGCAGGTCTGATCGACGCGGCATTCCTGATCGGTGTCGGTATTGCGATGTTGTTCGCATTTGCCAACCCCTTCCAGTAAAGTGCTCGGGGGCTCGCGCCCTAGGGAGCGAGCAAAGATGCCGCAGCGGCTGTTCCGCTAGCGGCTTATTGATCCAGCTTCGCGGGGCTAAT
>CAMCWG010000262.1 GCA_945882005.1 Bordetella parapertussis | reverse complement strand
TGGAGGCAGTTGGCTGCCCTCGATAGCATCTCAGGGTCGAAGCTTTTTGATTTAAGCCAACCACGCTCAGGGGTCAGCGTGTAGCGAATACCGCGTTCAATACGGCGGACATCACTTAGCCCACAATTATGTGCAATATCTGTCGCCTTGCTCGCCCACGAAGAGACGGTTCCTAGCCTTGGAATCACGGTTAAAACAAGCGCGTCGGCCGACAGGTTCCCCTCAGCGGCTGGCTGACCATAGTCCAGCAAGCTGACAAGCTTCGATTTGGCCTGCTCGGGCAACACCGCATCACACCAGACGTAATGTTCAAAACGTGCCGAAATTTCTGCGACGGGCAACCCTAGTTTTTGCAACGTTGACAGCAAGCGTTCATGCCTAAATGGGGATAAAACAGACGAGCCGGGGATTTGCAGGATGTCAGACACAGTGAAAACCGGTGATTTGGATAGGGGAAAACACGCATTTTAGCGCCCTAACTACCATTTTAGGGGTGAGACTAAGGACATCCTTGCTATGATGGCTTACGCAATCTTTTTACCTTGGAGACAAAACATGTCCATTTCGAGACGCACCCTATTGACTGGCGCTGGTGCCGGTGTCATCACCCTGGCCGCGCCGCTAAATAGCGTCTGGGCCCAGTCCAAAGCAGAATTCTCGTATAAGTACGCGAATAACCTGCCTCTGACACACCCCATGAATATTCGCGCCAAAGAAATGGCCGACGCGATTCAAAAAGATACACAAGGACGGGTTGAAATCCGTATATTCCCCAGCAGCCAACTCGGCTCCGACACGGACATGCTGAGTCAGGTGCGTAACGGTGGCGTGGAATTTTTTACGCTTTCTGGCTTGATTCTAGCCACGCTCGTGCCTGCATCGTCGATCACCGGAATTGGTTTTGCATTTAGTGACTATGATGCCGTTTGGAAAGCGCTGGATGGCGACTTAGGCGCACATGTCCGAAAAGAAATCGGAAAGTCCAACCTCGTTGCAATGGACAAAATTTGGGACAACGGATTTCGCCAAATTACCTCATCCACAAAGCCTATCCAGACAGCTGACGATTTGAAAGGTTTCAAAATTCGTGTGCCTGTCTCGCCCCTTTGGACCTCAATGTTCAAAGCATTCGACTCGGCGCCAGCATCGATCAACTTCAACGAAGTCTACAGTGCACTACAGACCAAAATCGTTGACGGCCAAGAGAACCCACTGGCCATCATCGACACGGCAAAATTAAACGAAGTACAAAAGTTCTGCTCGATCACAAACCATATGTGGGACGGCTTCTGGTTCCTCGCGAACAAACGCGCGTGGGAGCGCTTGCCAGAAAAAATGCGCACGATCGTTGCCGGTCACATTAACGCCGCTGGTATGAAGGAGCGCGCCGATGTGGCGGCAATGAACGCCGGCCTGCAAAAGGGCCTGACCGAAAAGGGCATGGTATTCAACCAAACCAAGGCAGACTCGTTCCGCGATCGTCTGCGTTCCGGTGGATTCTACTCAGAATGGAAGACCAAACTTGGTGCCGAGGCATGGAATCTGCTTGAGAAATCAAGCGGCAAACTGTCGTAAATCAGGCGCGTTAGACGGCTCCACGCGTTGGCGCCGTTTGTTATGACTCCGGGCGTCTGTCCTTGCACAGCGTCCGGATTTTTTATATGACTCATCCCGGAATCGCCATGTCGACCGAAATCAGCACCACCCCCCTCCCAATCGTTTCCCGCCTGCTCAAACCGATCGAGTTTGCAAGCGCGTTACTCTTGGTCGTCATCGTGGTGATGTTGCTGGTAGGCGTTGTCGCTCGCTACATTTTCTCAATACCAATCGTCTGGATCGATGAAGTTGTTTCACTGTCTTTTTTATGGTTGGCTATGCTCGGCACGGCAATCGCCATGCACCGTAACGAACACCTACGCTTAACCTTATTTTTAGAGATGATGCCCGAACGTGTTCGGGGTTTTGTACATGCGCTTGCCTTGGTTGCCATTGCAGCCTTCCTTATTGCTTTGATACACCCCGCAATCATCTACGCAGAGGATGAATGGTTTGTAAAAACCCCTGCTCTTAATCTCCCGAACACATATCGCGTGTCGGCTTTAGCCTTTGGGATTCTGTCGATGCTAGGCGTACTCGTTGTGTATGCGAGTCACACCGTGAGCAAGCCAAACTTACTCGGGGCGACGGTGGTCGTTGCCGCCGCGGCGGCTACCTGTTGGCTAGGCTCTGATTTTTTGACGGGCCTAGGTCTCTATAACATCATGATCTTTTTGGTCGTGTTGGTCGCACTATGTTTGGTAGCAGGTGTGCCGATTGCCTTTTGTTTTGGCCTTGGCGCTTTAAGTTATCTAGGCTTCAGCACGACGGTACCGTTGATGGTTGTCATCGGTCGGATGGACGAAGGTATGTCTAGCCTAATTTTGGTTTCCGTACCAATATTTGTCTTACTAGGCTGTGTGCTGGACGCCACCGGGATGGGAAAGGCTATTGTGGATTTTCTGGCCTCTCTACTCGGACATATCAAGGCTGGTATGTCGTATGTGTTACTTGGTTCGCTTTTTATTGTGTCAGGCATTTCCGGTTCAAAAGTATCCGACATGGCGACCATTGCACCGGCATTGTTTCCAGAAATGAAAAGACGAGGCCACAAGCCTAAAGAAATGATCGCGCTTCTTGCAACCGGTGCAGCGATGGCTGATACCGTACCACCCAGTATCGTTTTAATTGTGCTGGGCTCTGTCGCAGGCGTGTCGATTGCAGGATTGTTCCAGAGCGGTGTGATCATTGCCGCAGTATTGCTGGTGGCACTCGCGCTGCTCGCTCGGTGGAAAGCGCGTCACGAAATCATGGAGAACGTTCGACGTGCAAGCTGGTCCGTGATTGGTCGCGCGCTCATGATTGCAGGACCAGCACTTGTGTTGCCCTTCCTGATTCGCAGCGCAGTCGGTGGCGGGGTGGCGACAGCAACTGAGGTGTCTACAATTGCAGTGCTCTACGCAATGATCATTGGACAAGTTCTCTATGGCGGCATTGGTTGGCGCAAGGTTTACGCCATGCTCGTTGAAACAGCTGCGTTGAGCGGAGCGATCCTTTTGATTCTCGGTACAGCCTCGGCGATGGCTTGGGCCATCACGCAAAGCGGCGTGGTGCAGAGCCTGTCTCAATTCCTCACGACACTTCCTGGCGGGACGGTCGGGTTCATGATCATCACCATTCTGGTATTTCTGATTTTGGGGTGTTTGCTGGAGGGATTGCCTGCGATCTTGATTCTTGCACCGATCATGTTCCCCATCGCAAAGAAACTCGGAATCCATGACATCCACTACTCAATGGTCGTCGTCACTGCAATGAACATTGGACTGATGATGCCACCGATTGGTGTGGGCTTCTACGTTGCTTGCCGCATCGGAAATACTTCACCCGACGAGGTGATGGGCGCGATCTGGCCATATATTGCAGCGCTGCTGGTTGGGCTGATCTCCATCGCTGCAGTGCCGTGGTTTTCAACCGTGGCGCTTTAGAGCTCATCATCTAAAGCCCACGGTACCGTATGTAAGGGATTAACGCTTACGAACGGGCGGCAAATCGGTGCAATGCCCTTCAGCCGCTTCGGCGGCAAGCCCAACCGACTCCCCAAGCGTTGGGTGAGGATGAATCGTTTTGCCAATGTCGACAGAGTCAGCACCCATCTCGATGGCTAAGGCGACCTCGCTGATGAGATCACCGGCGTGCGTGCCGACGATGCCACCCCCCAAAATCTTATGGGATGTCGCATCAAACAACAACTTTGTAAAACCCTCATCGCGACCATTGGCAATAGCACGACCAGACGCAGCCCATG
>CAMCWG010000261.1 GCA_945882005.1 Bordetella parapertussis | reverse complement strand
TTTCAGACTATTACGTGGTGAGCTCGACACCAGTTCCTATGACGCCGAAATTGCGCTCGTGCGCTCGACACTTGAACAAAGTACGGAGCCCCATTGGGCGGAGTATCTTGCTGCATGGAAGTGACTTAGATCTTCCGTATGTAATTTTTGACAGGAGCGTTCGCTATGCGTCGCATTTCTTCAGTTTCAGTTTGTTCGGTTAAACGCTTTATTGCTGTCGCAACGTTGGCCTCGTTGAGCTGGTTCGGTACGACACAAGCGCAGACTGCCGCCCCAAAGGTGCCTGCTGCGACAGGCCAGGCAACTACACAGCCCTCGTTGGGACAGATTCCCGCCGTTGTGATTGCGCAACTCGAACTCAACCCAGACCAGAAATTGAAACTAGATGCAGCACATGATGCGCGGCGTATTATGTGGTCAGCGAATCGCAAGAGTCGTCAGGCGGAGTATGCGGGCCTCAATGAATTATTAAATAAGAACTCGTTTGATCCACGCGAAGCTGTCGCCCTGCGCAAGAAGACGCGCGCTGCAATGGATGCTCGTTTCGATATGGTTCAGGAAAAATGGCTTGCTTTTTGGGATGCCTTGAATGCGGGGCAGCGCAAAGTGCTGGTGACCTACATGAAAGAGCAGCACATCAAACAGGGTACAGCGTCTGCTGCGCGCGGTAAGCCCTAGGCCTATGCCTACACCAGTGCCCATTTAAGAACTCCAATTCTTTTTCAATCATGACATCAGATGTGTTGCAGGTCGATGCCCTCGACCTTGAGGCCCGCGGTATCGCGCGGCGTGAGGGTAAAGTTGTCTTTATCGAAGGTGCGTTGCCCACTGAGCGTGTCAGCGTGCATACCTTTAGGCGTAAGCCCTCGTATGAAATTGCACGGGTTGAGCAGATCCACCGGACGGCCGCGCTCAGAGTGACACCGCGTTGCCCGCACTTTGGTGTGTGCGGCGGATGTCTGATGCAACACTTAGAGCCCAGCGCACAGGTTGCTATTAAGCAGCGCGCCCTCGAAGATGGTTTGTCGCATTTGGCGAACGTCAAGCCTGCTCGCATGCTTGCACCTTTACACGGCCCGTACTGGGGCTACCGCTATCGTGCGCGCCTGGCTGTACGCTGGGTCGCAAAAAAAGGGACTGTCCTGGTTGGGTTTCATGAGCGCAAGAGCAGTTTTGTTGCAGACATCCGGACCTGTCATGTTCTGCCGCCGCATGTCGCAGCATTATTGTTGCCGTTGCGCAGTTTGATGATGTCCATGTCCGCACCAGATCGGTTTCCGCAGATCGAAGTGTCAGTGGGCGAAGCAGTAACGGCTCTGGTCTTGCGCCATTTGATGCCACTGACGGAGAGTGACCTGGCGCATTTGCGTCGTTTTGCTAGTGAGCACAACATTCAGTGGTGGTTGCAGTCCAAGGGCCCGGACACTGTTCACGCACTAGAGCCTGAGCACGAGACTGCGTTGACGTATACGCTTCCAGAGTTCGGGTTGACCATGCCATTTCGGCCAACTGACTTCACGCAAGTTAATCATCAAATAAATCGTGTGTTGGTTTCACGAGCACTGGCCTTGCTTGAGCCGGAACCGACCGATCGTATCGCTGATATGTTTTGCGGCTTAGGTAACTTTACCTTGCCGCTTGCGACGAAGTGTCGCGAGGTGGTGGGTCTTGAAGGCAGTCCGACGTTAACCCAGCGCGCACAGACCGCGGCAAGTGCTTACGGCTTAAAGCATGTGAGTTTTTCCACGCTCAATTTGTTTGAAGTGTCTGCTGAATGGTTACAGTCGCTTGGGCACTTTGACCGCATGCTCATCGATCCGCCAAGAGAAGGGGCGCTAGCCCTTGCGCAAGCCTTAGTGCAAACGCCCGCAGAGCAACGGCCGCGCCGCATCGTCTATGTATCTTGCAACCCGGCCACGCTTGCGCGTGACGCCGCGATCTTGGTGCATGAAGGCGGTTATCGACTCAGTAGCGCCGGCGTGGTCAACATGTTCCCACACACGGGACATGTTGAGTCCATCGCCGTGTTCGATCTCTAATTAGGCGAGCGCAGACAAGATTGTTTGTGCTGCGCGACGAACTTGCTCGGGAGCTGTACCGCCGATATGGTTGCGTGCGGCAACCGAGCCCTCTAGGGTCAAGACAGTATGAACATCGTCCTGGACTGAAGGGTGGAATTTTTGTAATTCCGCCACGCTCAAATCGGCTAGGTCACAGCCTTTTGTTTCGCATTCACGCACTGCATGGGCCACCGCCTCATGGGCGTCACGGAAAGGTACGCCGCGCTTAACAAGGTAGTCCGCTAAGTCGGTTGCAGTTGCGAAACCTTGCAATGCGGCAGCCCGCATATTGTCTGCCTTGACCGTGATGCCAGGTACCATATCTGCAAAGATCGTCAGTGTGTCGCGCACCGTATCTGCGGTGTCGAACAGGCCTTCTTTGTCTTCTTGGTTGTCTTTGTTATAGGCGAGTGGCTGACCCTTCATGAGAGTCAGGAGCGCCACGAGATGGCCATTCACGCGCCCAGTTTTACCGCGGGCTAATTCTGGTACATCAGGGTTTTTCTTTTGCGGCATGATGGAGCTGCCGGTACAAAAACGATCGGCAAGATCGATAAAGCCAACCCGCGGACTCATCCAAATCACGATTTCTTCGGAGAGACGCGAGATGTGCGTCATGATCAACGCACATGCACTGACAAATTCGATTGCGAAATCGCGGTCAGACACTGCGTCGAGTGAGTTCAGGCAGACGCCATCGAAGCCAAGCAGTTTAGCAACCAGTGGTCGATCGATCGGGAAGCTTGTACCCGCAAGCGCGGCTGCGCCTAAGGGTAGGACGTTGACGCGGGTGCGGCAGTCGATTAGCCGTTGGGTGTCGCGTCCGAACATCTCGGCATAGGCGAGGAGGTGATGGCCAAAGGTGACAGGTTGTGCCACTTGCATGTGCGTAAAGCCCGGCAGTATTGTGCCCGCGTGCTCAAGTGCGACCGTTGCAAGTGCGCGACGCAGTTGTGTCAGGAGCTCAACCAGTTGATCCATTTGATCGCGTAACCAAAGCCGGATGTCGGTTGCAACCTGATCATTACGGGAGCGTCCCGTGTGCAGGCGTTTACCGGCATCGCCAACTAGTTCGACGAGTCGTTTTTCGATATTCAGGTGAACATCTTCGAGATCAAGCAGCCAAGTAAAGGTGCCAGCTTGAATCTCACTTTGAATTTGGGCCATGCCCCGTTCGATATCCGCGCGGTCTTGCGCGCTAATCACTTTAACGGTTTCTAGCATCTGGGCATGCGCGAGCGAGCCCTGGATGTCGAACATCGCCAGTCGTTTGTCAAAGTCGACCGAGGCCGTATACCGTTTGACGAGGTCTGAAACGGGCTCGGAAAAACGCGCAGACCATGCCTGTGCTTTCTTGTCAAATTGGCTTTGATTGGAGTTTGGGTTATTTTTCATAGGGATAAATTATAGAACGGGGTCTTTAACCCTGTGTCCATGCGATAATTTTTTAACATTACAACTCGTAGAAACCGGAATCAACATGGCTGCGGTAAGGGTCTGCATTGCGCAATTGAACGCTTTGGTAGGGGATTTGGCTGGAAATGCCACCCAAGTCCTTGAGGCTGCTCGTGGCGCCTACGAGCAGGGTGCGCGCGTGCTCCTGACGCCTGAACTCATGCTAACCGGATATCCGCCCGAGGACTTACTGTTGCGCCCCGCATTTGTAGAGGCTTGCGCACGGGCGCTCGAGCAGCTTTGTCAGGATTTGGCAACCCTTAAGGGCATGCATGTGTTGGTGGGCCATATTGTTGCGACCCCAGCGGGCCTGCGCAACGCGGCTTCGGTTTTGTGTGATGGAACGGTGGTTGGCACTTATTTCAAACGCGAGTTGCCCAATTATTCCGTCTTCGATGAAAAGCGTTATTTCA
>CAMCWG010000260.1 GCA_945882005.1 Bordetella parapertussis | reverse complement strand
GAAACACCACGCCCAGCCGATCAGTCTGCTGTTGCATACGGTTTATATTATTTTGCATGCGCGCGACATCTATCAAAGCAACGGGTGTGATCAGTTCAGACAGTTTCATTGGTCATCCAAGACGAGTTAGGGTGGCTTGCCGCGCCATTTTATCTGCAAGGCATTATGATTGGGGTTACGGAGACGTTCACAGCATGCTAGAAAAAATCGGTCCGCCAATTATTACTCTAATTTTTAAGTCTTTGGGCGCCCTTCCCCTATCGGTGCTGCAGCGACTCGGAATATTTTTTGGTTGGCTCGCCTGGTGTTTGCCAGGTAGCTACAAAGAATCTGCACGCAAAAATCTGCAACAGGCATTTTTAGATTCCAACCCTCGTGTGCTACGGGCAGCAATGATGAGTGTGGGGCAATTAATGTTCGAGATGCCCTACTGGTGGACCAGGCGGGATGAGCGCGCGATGGACGCAGCCTTACAGTGCGATAACTGGCAGCAGTTCGATGACGCAATTAGCCTCAATAAAGGCGTAATTTTGCTGTCTCCACACTTAGGCTGTTTCGAACTTCTCGGTCCGATATTTGGTGCTCGCTATCCAGCCACCGTCTTGTTTCGTCCCCCTCGTATGGTGTGGTTATCGAGCTGGATAATAAAAATGCGTTCCCGCCGTCAACTTACTATGGCGCCAGCTAATCAAAGCGGAGTGCGCACGCTTGTGAAGACTCTACTTCGGGGTCGCGTCATCGGTATTCTGCCGGATCAAGTTCCTGTGGATGGAGAAGGCGTATGGGCACCGTTTTTCGGGCAACCAGCGTATACGATGACACTGGTGCATCGACTCCAACAACTCACCGGTTCGCCGATTTTTGTTTTAGCCGCAGAGCGCAAAGCGGTTGGGCAAGGCTACCTTCTCCATTGCAAGCTTCTTGATGCTCCACTTCCTGATGACGCCGAGGCCGCTGCCACTGTTATCAATCAAGAGATGGAAGCGCTGATTCGGAAAATGCCGGAGCAGTATCTTTGGGGATACAACCGTTATCGAAAGCCAAAACCCAAATCACTGAAATCAAGCACAGACGACTAAGCTCGCCGCGCGTGTGTCGACAATATTTCGAGCGCTACCTTTCCTGAACCGGACTTCACAGATGTTTTTAGTACTGCCGTCATCCTGCCCTGATGAACAATGACGGCGTGCGCCAGAATGATGTCCCCCTCACCAGGGCTGATATAGGTCGCAGTCACACCGGACAAGAGCCACTCGTCGCCGAGGGCAGCGCTTGCGCAGACCATGCCAATCGCCAAGATGATGCCCCCTTGCACGTGTCCCACGCGGTTACCAATGTGTGGCCCGTTTTCGACCTCGCATATGGCGCCACCTTCGACCAACTGAGGAGCAAGTGTCAAAAAATGAGACAAGAAATTTTGACCGCTTTTTTCGCATGCAGACACTGACTGCCGAACCCGATCCAGTATCCACTGCTCTTTCTCGTTGAGGCTCTCTAGGTCTAGGGGAGGATGGGCCGGAGGCTTCTGAGAGACCCACGGAACTGGTGGCAGGATGGTGCCCTCGGGCATAGGCAAAATCATGAATGCCGCACTGCCGATTGCTACGAGCTCAGCGCCACAAGTGAGTCGTGTTTGACTAATGCCTTGTCGACCTTGGACGCCTTGCAAATGCGCTTGCGAATAACTGGTCGCGATCAGAGTGCCGTTTGGCACCACGCCTGTGAATTGCAACGATAACGAAACGGTTGCAGTGCGATGGCGGTCTCCGATGTTGTAGCGCAGACAGGTTGCAAGCCCCATATCTGCGAGTATTGCTTGAACGACCGTATGGATCTGCCCACCCGTCCCTACGCTCTGAGCTTCAGGTATGACATGCACAATCGAGTGATCTTGATCCGCGGAATCGTAAGAAAAATCGAAAAAATTCCCACAAAAGCTGTACCCCGGAGTCCGGTTCAGCGCAATCGCGCGCAATGCTTTTTTTACAATGACGTGGTCGTCAATAGGAGATGAGTACATTTGCTTTAAACCAAAACGGGTTGAATCTAGCCCTTCGCATCGATAAGGCGTGTTAGGCGCTGTGCAATGATATGTTCCGCCTCATCGACGATGCGCTGGACCAAGTGTGCGCAGGTCGGAATATCGTTAATCAATCCTTGCACCATGCCAACGGTCCAAATACCACCCTCGATGTCACCCTCTTCGTATACTGCGCGACCCTTGGCACCAGCGACTTTGGGACCGATCTCCTGAATCGTCGCTCCGCCCTTCTCCATATCGATAATGCTTTGCGCAAGCTGAGTCCGCGCGACACGGCTGCTGTTACGTAGGCTACGCAAAATCAGAGCTGTATCCGTCTCTGCATTTCGGACAATGGCCTCTTTGATATTGATATGTGCGGGAGACTCTTGAGTGCACATAAAACGCGTACCCATGTTGATACCTTCTGCACCTAAGGCAAGCGCAGCGACGAGTCCCTTTCCGTCCCCAAACCCACCTGAAGCGATGACAGGGATCGACAGCCTGGCAACGGCGGCGGGGATCAAAATCAAACCTGGTATATCCTCTTCTCCCGTGTGCCCAGCGCACTCAAACCCGTCAATACTGACCATATCAACGCCGATCTGTTGAGCCTTCAGGGCGTGTCTGGCGGTCGTACACTTATGGATCACCGTGATGCCGGCAGCTTTGAAGGCAGGCATGTGGGCGGACGGGTTATTGCCTGCGGTCTCAACAATACGGACATCACACGAAATGATCGCGTCACGATACGCCTCGTATGGCACAGGCTTGAGCGTGGGTAAAAATGTGAGATTGACCGCGAAAGGCTTGTCGGTCATTGTTCTGACCCGCGCAATTTCATCGATCAGAGCTTCAGGCGTGGGTTGTGTTAGTGCAGTTAAGGTACCAAGTGCACCTGCGTTTGAGACGGCCGCAACAAGCTCAGCGCGTCCAATCCACTGCATTCCGCCTTGAATGATGGGATGACGAATTCCGAGGGCTCGGGTTAGAGCTGTGTGCATGTTCTTGTTTTCCTATGTGTATTGGGCCTCGAAGCAGTGTCATACGAGAACAGATCGCATGATGTTGCGTCGCACAAAAAGACGTTGCAATTTCCTTATCCTAGCCGACATGAGTTCCTCAGACAACTGATATGCCAACTCAACTTGGTTAATCAACCGAACTTGTGACAAGGTGAGCGGGGTTCGGCAACGGGTTAAACTGCATCATCTAGAACGCAATAACTTCCAAAGACGCGATCATCAACATGAAAACCCATCTCAATCTCTTTAATAAAACAGCCTTAGCGGCATTGTTTATGACTGTCGCTACGGTTAGTTCTGTTGCAACCGCACAAACTTCGTCTGCGAATAAGCCGGAGCCTGTTTTCCAAGTCACTGACACTTGGCGATTCAATGTCACACCATATTTGTGGCTTGTCAATATCAACGGAAGTGTCTACTACGATGACACACAGATTGGACAGGCTAATTTAAAGAGCGGCGAGCTTCTATCGCACTTGAATGCAGCAGGAATGGTCACACTTGAAGCGCACAAAGGCCGGCTTGGCCTCGCCGCAGACCTCGTTTATTCAAAAATTTCCGCTCAAGACTCCGCGATGCGTGGCGCGATCGATTTGGGAAGCAAAACCACAGTCGAACAAGGAATCTATACTCTTGGTGCAACCTACACTCTGCATAACAGCTCATCCGCTTACGTCGATGTACTCGCGGGTGTCCGTGTGCTGGACTTGCGCACATCAACAGCAGTCAACGCCCAAGGAACGCCACTTGGTCTGACGAAATCCAAATCAAGCACAATCACGGATCCAATTATCGGCTTGAAAGGCCGTGTACAGTTGGGCAACAGTGATTACTTTGTTCCGTTTTATATCGACGTGGGCGGTGGCAGCAGCAACACGGAAGTGACCAGC
>CAMCWG010000259.1 GCA_945882005.1 Bordetella parapertussis | reverse complement strand
AAAAAAAACAATCGTCCCGCTAGGACGGGCAGAACGCAATAAACGACCGACCAAGAGAATGCCATCGTGACTTCGGACCTCGAACCGTTCGCCAGAAGACATTATTTGCCGAGGAATAAAGAAGTTCGTTTCTTTTATCTCAACTGCTGTGCAAGCAGTTAAAGTGCCGAATAACATCGATACAGAGAGGAGGCGTCGCAAGAAATGTGCAGTTTTCATAAAATAAATCTGTCGGCAAACCCTAAGATTTCGGTTTGAGCGGCCGGCGTGGGTAGGGATGTCTAACGCTTGCCATTCCGATACTTCTTCAGGCAGGGTGCTGTCGGATCTAATAGCGCGATACTAATTATGGATTCTGCTCGCGTACACCCGCCTATTGAAGGGGGGGGCAGTACCGACATTAGGGGCTGCCATCGTGCTTGCCAGCCAAGGAGCACACTTGCCACAAGTGGTTTTCATGATGGGAGTTTTTGGTATTGGCGCTGCGCTGCCGGTTGTCATCCTCGCGTATCTTTCGCGGGCAGCCATGATGAAGACACGCGGCAAATTGATGCAGGCAGGTAAAACTGGAAAAATCATTCTTGAAGTCGTCATGGTGAGCGTAGCTATCCTGATTCTGACAGGAATAGATAAACACTTAGAGGCTTGGCTTGTCCATATTTCTCCAGACTGGCTAACTGCGTTAACAACTCGTTTTTGAACATATCACTTGAGTCAAAAATGTTGGCGTTCGTTTGGACGTTATCAATTGGTTATAAAGAAATTATAAAAATATCGTTAGAGATTTAATGAGTTTTTATTAACCTGTCAGGATGTCCGGATATGCCGTTCTGGATAACGTTGTTGTAGCCGGCATGGTGAAGATGAAATATGTCGAAAATTTATGTAATTCATGAGAACTCTGCGTGGGTAGAGCCGTTGCGAGCCGCCTTTCGGGAGTTGGAGCTACCTTTCGAGGAATGGTTTCTGGATGAGGGCAAACTGGACCTTTCCGTGCCACCGCCTGAGGGAGTTTTTTACAACCGAATGAGCGCTTCATCGCACACTCGCGATCACAGGTTCGCTCCGGAATATACTGCGGCAGTGTTGTCTTGGCTGGAAGCTCACGGCCGGCGTGTGGTGAACAACAGCCGCGCTCTGCAGCTTGAAATTAGTAAGGTTGCGCAATATGTTGCTTTGCAGAATTACGGGGTCAAGACCCCTCTCACAATTGCTGCAGTGGGTAAGCGACACATCATTGAAGCCGCCCGCCAGATGACTGGGTCATTCATTACCAAACATAATCGCGCAGGCAAAGGACTTGGTGTAAAACTTTTCCATCATATCGATGCCCTGCAGGACTATGTGAATAGCATGCAGTTCGAACCCTCTATCGACGGCATCACGCTTATCCAGCAATACATTCGCGCACCGCAGCCTTACATTACGCGTGTCGAATTCGTAGATGGCAAGTTCCTGTACGCAGTCCAGGTTGATACTTCGCTGGGGTTTGAGCTCTGTCCTGCGGATGTCTGCCAGATTGGTGATGCTTTTTGCCCGGTGGGTGAAACTGCTGCCGAAGCGCCTGCGCCACGCTTCCAGATTATTGAGGGTTTTGATCACCCCATCATCCAGCGTTATCAGCACTTCATCGCCGAAAACGGGATAGGGATTGCTGGAATTGAGTTTATTGTTGATGAGGTAGGTGAGGTCTACACCTACGATGTCAATACTAATACCAACTACAACAGTGACGCAGAGGCTGCAGCTGGGCTGTACGGGATGGATGCGATTGCCCGATATCTTGGACAGCAGTTGCATGAACTGAATGCCCGCCGGGCAAGCGTTCAAACGTCTGCAGCCATTGCCTGACCGCAGGTTGTTTCTTCTGTAGGGATTTTCAGTTTCAGATGGTGGCGCGGGGCGGAATCGACCCACCCATCACAAAGCAGCCCGAGAGCTGCTCTGACTCGACGCTGTTGCAGTTCGCCATGTTGTAGAACGGTAAGAATTGCATGCCTGATGCAAGCTCTGCGGGTTGCGTGATGGCTGAGAATTTACCCGAGATACCACCATCCGCTCTCACCATGCTACGGACGTATCTTGAGACATCGAGCTAGAGATAAGACTATACCGCCAGGCAGGAATTCAATCAGCTGCCGCCAATACTTTTTGGCAAGTCATCCCTGCAACCAAAAAAATCTTGCAAGGATGAAAAAACTCCACTAGCATGAGTCTGCAGATGTAGTGAACACTACATAAAAAAGGAGCTAACGCCATGATCACAACTCGTCTCATCGCAGGACTGTTCTCTAGTGTTGTATTGCTTACTAGCCAATTTTCATATGCCAACCCCACCGCTCCAGAAAAAGTAACGCTCGCCGGCGGATCGGTTGGAGGGGCGTGGAGTGCAATTGGCACCGCCATCGGGGAAACCCTTCGAAAGGAGTACCCAGGCACCTCCTTTACTTATGAACCTGGCCGAGAATCTGGAAACGTTGTCCTCGTATCGCAAGGGAAGGTTCAACTAGGGATTGCACACGCTCAGTTCGCGAAGCGCGCCTTGGAAGGACTCGATCCCTTTAAACAGCCTCTCAGCGATTTGCGCGCGATCGCAATGATTGACCCTCAAGCGGCTGTTCAGATTTTTGCGAGAACCGCGTCAGGGATAACGAGTATTGAGCAAATCCGCGACAAGAAAATGCCAGTGCGTGTAGCCTTGAACTCGAAAGGCACACTGATGGCGATTACCGGGGAACAAATTTTTGAAGCCTATGGCTTCTCAGTCAAAGATATCGAAAGTTGGGGCGGACGTGTCAACTATGTTGCTTACAACACGGGACTCGACCAGGTCAAGAACGGTCAAATCGATTTAATCATCAACATGCTTGCATTTCCCTCCAGTCAGGTAGTGAGTGCTGCACGCGACACTCCACTCAAAATGCTTGGCTTGAGCCCTGCCGCAATTAAAACTCTCAATACAAAGCTCGGAACTGCGACAATTGATGTGCCTGGCAACACCTACTCCTTTGAGCCGGCAGCAATTCAAACCGTTAGAGGTAGCGTAGTTGTTGTTGCCTCCGCAAAAATGAAGGATAGCGAAGCACAAGCAATCGTTGAAGCGATGCTCAAAAATTTTGCTTTCCTTCAAAAAGCACATGCCACACTTTCTCGTTTGACTCCTGAAAGTCTGGCGCAAACGGCACCTCTCGCGCTGCATCCCGGCGCAGCGGCAGCCTACAAAAAAGCCGGTCTAATTAAGTGATGTCGCATCGGGCAATTCGTGATTCGGATTGCCCAGCGTCGAAACAATCGAGTAATCGCGTTAGGCAAACATGAGCGTATTTTCGACATTTATCGAGCTGTGTAGCGTTGGTCGCACTCGGCAACTAGACCCACTGGGCTCTGCGCTGAACACCCTGATATCGATTGCGCTCGCGCTTGGTTTTTTCGCAATTGCCGCTGGCGTTTATGTTGATCAAACGATCGCCTTACATATTTTCCTTGGCGGTACCCTAACGCTTGTATTTTTAAACACGACAGGGAACGCTCGCCGCCCCCAAACTTCGTCGTTTATTTCGTACGGACTGGCATTATGCTCAACCTTGGCCTGTCTGTACTTCGTCGTAATGGGCGAAGCACATAGCAACCGACTGCCAGTACTTGACGCACTGACGGGCTGGGATATGGGTTTTTCGTTGATGCTGATTGTTCTGGTTCTTGAGGCCACACGTCGCACAATCGGCATTGTGCTGGTTGCGCTCGTCGGTATTTTTCTAATTTATGCCTTGATTGGCGGAGACATTGGCGGTGGCTTCTCTCATCGCGGCATGGGCTTAGAGGAGATGCTTGACCACCTTGTTTTTACCACCAATGGTCTTTTTGGTCCCGCGCTCGAGGTTGCTGCTTTTTTAGTTTTCATCTTCGTTCTCTTTGGCGCAATCTTTGATCGTTTTGGTGGAGCGGA
>CAMCWG010000258.1 GCA_945882005.1 Bordetella parapertussis | reverse complement strand
ATTCGGCGTTGCGCGCCTGGCGGTTTGCGCTGATTCATCGTGAGCACATTGATGCATTCGCTGACTTAGCGATTGCTGCTACACGTCGCTCAGGACGTGAGGTGACTACACAGAAGGAGCAGAACACACGTAAGTGGTTATCGACCGTTCCGTTGCTGATCGCCATGGCTTACAAGATTTCACACAATAACGAAAAAGTGCCAGAGATCGAACAAACCTTGTCGATGGGCGCGGCCGCAATGAATATACAAAACGTCGCGCACATGATGGGTTTCTCTAGTTACTGGAGCACGGGTCTTGGTAGCTACACAGACGAGGTGCCCGAGGCTCTTGGCTTCGATCCGCTTGACTATCGCTTTGTTGGTTTTCTTGCGATCGGTACGCCAATTAGTCCCGCGGTACCTACACAGCGTCCGACCCCTGAGTCATTGACAACAACCTGGCGTCCAGCTTAAGGATTCTAGTTGAGTGATAGTCGTTTGAGGCGCAGGGCATTCGCAACCACAAATACGCTCGAGCATGCCATTGCGCCAGCAGCGAAAGCAGGCGAAAGCTGTATTCCAAAATTTGGATACAGCGCGCCGGCTGCAACAGGAACGAGCGCCGCATTGTAGGCAAAGGCCCAAAAAAGATTTTGATGAATATTTCGTAATGTTGCCTTGGACAACGTCATTGCGTTGACCAGGCCATTAAGATTGTCAGAAATCAACACCACGCTCGCGGCTTCAATTGCGACGTCAGTGCCTGTGCCGATCGCAATGCCGACATCTGCTGTTGCCAAGGCTGGTGCGTCGTTGATTCCATCGCCCACGTAGGCTACAACTTGCCCCTTTTCTTGCATCGCCTGCAGGCACTCGACCTTACCTGCAGGAAGGACGTTTGCGTAAACGTCATCGATACCTAGCGTGTCCGCGACTGCGCGAGCAGTGAGCGGATGATCGCCTGTAATCATTGCCGTACGAATCCCTGCTGCCTTAAGAGAGTGTATCGTTGACGCGGCCGACGCCTTGATCGGATCAGAAAGACCAGCAACCGCAACCAGCACCCCATCAATTGCAACCAGAATGGGAGTTTTTGCAGCTTTTCCCCATTGCACCATCCGTTGTTGTTGATTATGTGCGCTGATACCTTGCTCATGCATGTATCGCTCGGAGCCGGCAGATACCCAATGATCAGACACCCTTGCTTTTGCGCCGGAACCTGTGTCGGTTTGAAAGTCCTGCGCAACAGGAATGCTAAGCCCACGGTCGCTAGCTGCCTGAACAAAGGCACGCGCGATAGGGTGTTCAGAATGGGCCTGCATCGCGGCTGTCCAACTGAGCACCTGATCAGAGGTGTAGTTCGAGTCCAGAATTTCAAAATCAGTGACCTGCGGCTTTCCGAGGGTGAGTGTGCCTGTTTTGTCGAAGGCAATCGTTGTCACGTCGCGCAGTCTTTGCAGTGCATCGCCTTGCCGGAACAGGATACCGGCCTGCGCTGCGCGACCGGTGCCGACCATCACAGAGGTTGGTGTTGCTAAGCCCATCGCACAGGGGCACGCAATGATTAGCACTGCAACAGCTGCCACGAGTGCATGTGTAAAGTGCGGGGCTGGCCCAACTAAGTACCAGATTAAAAATGTCGCCAAAGCACACAAGAGAATTGCTGGTACGAACCATGCAGTGATTTGATCAACAACGCCTTGGATGGGGAGTTTTGTCCCCTGCGCTGTCTGAACCATGCGTACGATCTGCGCAAGCACGGTATCTTTTCCGGTATGCGTTGCTCTGAAGGTGAAGCTGCGCGTTGTGTTTAGGGTGCCACCGGTCACCCGATCTCCGGGCTGTTTGCCTATTGCAATTGGTTCGCCAGTAATCATCGACTCATCGATGTATGGACTACCTTCCGTGATAACACCATCGGTAGCAAGACGTTCGCCTGGCCGTACCAACAAGAAATCACCCGTTTTGACCTGTTCAATTGGATGGTCAACGATTTCCTTACTTGTTGTGACGACGTGCGCGGTGCGAGGCTGCAGGCCAATAAGATGTTGGATCGCATCGCCTGTTCGACCTTTCGCACGGGCCTCGAGCCAGCGTCCTAAAAGTATCAGCGTCACGATCACTGCAGCAGCCTCGAAGTACACGAAGCGTGCATTGGTGGGTAACCATTGCGGTGTGAACGTTGTCACGAGCGAATAGAGCCAAGCGCTACCTGACCCCAGAGCAACCAGAGAGTTCATGTCTGGACTCCGGTGCCACAGCGCAGGAAATCCTTTCAAGAAGAAGTATCGTCCTGGACCGAACATGACTAACGTTGTTAGCAGTGCTTGGATTTGCCAGCTCAACTGCATCCCGATTGTGTCGTGAATAAGATGATGCACAGTGCTTGAGGCATGCGACCCCATTTCTAAAATGAAAACAGGTAACGTTAAAGCAGTCGCAATGCCTAAGTTACGTTGCAAAAGACGCTGTTCTGAGGCACGTTGTTCGATTAAGGCATCTTCCTCGTGGATCTCCTCTTTCAGCACGCGTGCAGGGTATCCTGCACGGCCCGCAGCTTCGATGGCATTATTTACGATGGATTCTTTATTGTTGTCCTCGTCCGTAAACGTAAGCGTCGCGCGTTGCGTGGCCAAGTTCACTTGCGCGTGCTCGATGCCGGACACCCCAGTAAGCACTTTTTCGACGCGCAATACGCAGGACGCACAGGTCATGTCGTCTACATGTAAATCGAGAGTCTGTTGGGATTTCAGTGTGCCGACAAATTTATCAGTCATAATGGATGCAACCTACTGAAATGGAGCTGTCATGATAAGACTTAATGTGCCGGATATGTCGTGCAATCATTGCGTTAAATCAATTACAACCGCAATTCTAGGTAAGTACAGTGCGGCGACTGTCGTGTGTGACCTCGAGAAAAAAACCGTCGCGGTTGAAATGGGTCCGAGTGCTTCAGAGCTACAGGATACCCTTAAAGAAGCAGGCTACAGCTCAACGCTTGGTTAGGTCGATCAGCTGCGTAAGATCCTGCACCACCGCGTCAACTTTTTCTGTATCGGATGCAAGCAAACGGGCTCGGCCAAAGCGATCAAAAATAAAGACGCCTCGGCTATGCGTAATGTCGTAGACATCCGAACTGTCGCCCGGTTTTGGTTTCTCTATCTGGTACGCGACTCGGAAACGCCTTGCGAGCTCTGCCACCTGAGTCTCGTTCCCAGTTAAGCCGATAGCGCTATTACTGAACGCTTTCACATACGCTTGCAGGATATCTGGGGTGTCGCGATGTGGGTCGACACTCACAAAAACGATCTTGACATCTTGCGCGCGCTCACCAAGTTTCTGTATGACCTCTGTTAGCTGTGCCATGGTGGTCGGGCATATATCTGGGCAGCTCGCATAGCCAAAAAACATGAGTACGGTTTTACCTGCAAAGTCCTTCTCAGTAACGGTCTGATTGCCCGCACCCTGCAAAGAGAATCGAAGGTCTGGCAAGTGCCCGCTCACATCATACAAAGACCACTTCACGGTTGGATCAGAGCAACCAGAAAGAATGAGCATAAAAACTAGAATGCACGATCTGCAACGGCGCCCAAGAAGCCTCAAGAATGCAATCATCTGATCATCATGCCTAGGTTCGGTTTGGCACTGGAACGGGCGTCATGCCATGATGCCGAAGTAAGGCGTCGAGTTTCGGCTCACGGCCTCTGAATGATTTGAAGGACTCCGCTGCAGGGCGAGCACCGCCAACGGCTAGGATTTCACGCTTAAACCGAAGTCCTGTCTCGGGATCCAAGGTGCTCGCGTTAGCGCTTTTTACAGACGAGGGTTTATCGGCGGCCTCCTCAAATGCCTCGTACGCATCTGCGGACAGTACTTCAGCCCATTTGTAGCTGTAGTAGCCGGCTCCATAGCCTCCAGCAAAAAGGTGGGAAAAACTGTGTGGGAATCTGTGCCAGGCGGGCGGTATGAGCACCGCCACCTCTTGACGCACTTGATCTAACTGAGACATGACCGCTGCAATCGATAAACCAAGATGCTGCTGGTGGATCAGTACG
>CAMCWG010000257.1 GCA_945882005.1 Bordetella parapertussis | reverse complement strand
GTTGTTAGACGGCGTTGCATGCCATGGAGTTGTATGCCACGGCCTTTGATCGTGTCGGCAAACTCGACAAGCTCGAGGCGTTTGCGAGTCTGCGCGGTCCGGAGTTTTATGGGCTGCCTCGCAATCAGGGCACGATCACCTTACGTCGTGAGCCCTTTGTGATTCCTCAAGAGCTTGCGTTCGGCGACGAAGCCATCGTGCCATTGGCCGCTGGAGAGTCTTTGCCTTGGTCGATGGTTAGCCCCTAGCAGTCGGGTGTGGCTATTGAGGTCACGCTAAATACTTGGCCTCGAGCGCTTCCCAGCGCTCGAATTTTTTTGTGAGCTCCGCTTCGATCTGCGTGAGCTTTTCTTGGATTTCTGAAAATTTGCCTGGGTCATTCTTATAAAGCGCGCCGTCGCTCAGCTTAGCCACCAGCGACTCTTGCTCCGCTTCAAGACCTTGAATCATTGCCGGCAATTCGTTTAGCTCTTTGGTTTCCCAGGGGGCCAGTTTGGTTTGACGTGGCCGTGCTGACGTGTTGTTGCTGCCTTGAATCGCATCGGTGGGCTTACTGGCACTGGCGGAGGTCACCGTTGCCGCAGCCGCTTTAACTTGGTCTATTGCTGCACGTGGCTTGCGCGCCTTACGTTGACGCTCCCAGTCGGCGTACCCCCCGACATAGTCCATCCACTTTCCATCGCCCTCGCTCGCGATGGTTTGTGTGACGACGTTATCCAAGAAGGTTCGGTCGTGGCTGACAAGTAAGACGGTGCCTGGATAGTCTTGCAAAAGCTCCTCAAGCAGTTCGAGAGTTTCGATATCCAGATCATTGGTCGGTTCATCCAGCACCAAGATGTTTGCGGGCCGTGCGAACAGGCGGGCGAGTAACAAGCGCGCGCGTTCGCCACCGGAAAGACTTTTAACGGGTGACTGTGCGCGTGCAGGTGCAAACAGAAAGTCGCCCAAGTAGCTCATGACATGTTTGCGCGTTCCGCCAATCTCAATCCATTCGCTTCCGGGGTTAATCACGTCGGCGAGTGTCGCATTTTCGTCTAGCTGGCTGCGCATCTGATCGAAGTAGGCGACGCTGAGGTTTGTTCCAAGCTTTACGGTGCCACTATCAGGCGCGAGGGTCCCGAGGATGAGCTTGAGTAGCGTTGATTTGCCTGCGCCATTCGGCCCGATTAAGCCGATACGATCACCGCGCATGATTGTCGTTGAATAGTTTTTGACAACACAATGATCACCGAATGATTTGCTGACATCGACAAGTTCAGCCACGAGTTTTCCAGAGCGCTGGCCTGCATCCAAGGCGAGTTGAACGTTGCCTTGGCGTTCGCGACGGTCGGCGCGCTCCACACGCAAGCGTTCAAGGCGACGGACGCGACCTTCATTGCGCGTGCGACGTGCTTCGACGCCTTTACGAATCCAAATCTCCTCTTGCGCTAAGAGCTTGTCGAAACGCGCATTCTCAAGACGCTGTGATTCCAGCCATTGCGCTTTGTGCCCTTGCCAGTCGGTGAAGTTGCCAGGAAAGCTAAGTAGCTGACCGCGGTCGAGCTCAACAATGCGTGTGGCAACCGAGTCCAAAAAACGGCGATCGTGGGTGATGATGATGGCGCTGCCAGGCCACTGCTTAAGGGTTGTTTCAAGCCAAGCAATACCGTCCAAGTCAAGATGGTTCGTTGGTTCGTCCAAGAGTAACAATGTCGGGTCGTTTGCGATTGCGCTGATGAGAGCTACCCGCTTGCGCATCCCGCCGGACAAGGTGCCGACGCGCGCCTCAGGTGGAAGCTCCAGCTTGTCGATCAGAGCGCGTACACGCGAGGCACGACCCCAGTCTTCGCTGTCTGGATCATATTCGCCCATGACGGTTTCTTCGATAGTGAGGGCTTCGTCCAGCGTTGGCTCTTGCTCGACGGTTGCAACGCGAACGTGGCCGGCGATATTGATCGCACCATCATCCGGCTGGTTACGACCGTCCAGCAGCCTCAGCAGTGACGACTTCCCAGCGCCATTGCGCCCGATTAAGCCGATGCGCTCGTTTGCTTGAATGGTGAGGTCAGCCCCATCGAGAAGAGGATGGTGGCCGTAAGCGAGGTGCACGCCGTTAAGTGTGATCAGGGCAATGGACATGTCAGGTGCGCGCGTGCGAGGCACGAAGTGGGTTGTTAGACCGCTATTGTCGCAGGACAGCGGGTTTGTCGTTTCGCACACCCTATCTAGGGGGCATGGACTAATGCGCCGTACAATGCGAGTGCAAGGCGAATTGGGCAATCGCGGTGTCTTCATGGCATCGAGGAAGGTCCGGACTCCATCGAGCGGGATAACGGTTAACGACCGTCCGGGGGTGGGTGGGTGTAAACCTGCCCGCTGTCGAGGACTAGGGCCACAGAGACGAGTCTGCAATGGGGGTGTGCTGAAAGTCGCACTCCGCCACGGTGTTCCCGTGGTGCAAAAGGCGCTTGCGTCTTGAACATTGCAGGGTGAAACGCGGCAACCTCTATCCGGAGCAACACCAAATAGGCATACGTGTGGCCTTGTGTCACGTTGGGCGGCTCGCCCGAGTATGCGGGTAGGTGGCTAGAGCACTTCAGCAATGATTTGCCCAGAGGAATGATTGCCGGCCCACGTAAGTGGGTCTACAGAATCCGGCCTATAGATTCGCCTTGCACCTCTTCACAAATTATTTTGTACGGGGTATCCCTACGTTCGTACTTAATGCTCAACATTTGGTTGATTCTCCAATTCATTGATTTATTTAAGTATTTCAATTCTGAAATATTTCAAAAAACGCATCTAAGTCATTGATCCCATTGAAAAAACGTACGTTTTGCGCTTGACCAAGTTCAATCATTCACTTAGAGTGGTGAAAAGTAGGTTTTTGTGTATTTAAGTGGGGTAAATGGGGTGTTTCAAGGAAGCAGTGCGCTGACGCTAGATGCGAAAGGTCGGATCAATGTCCCGACTCGGCATCGCGATGCTCTGGTCGAGCAGGCGGAAGGCTGCCTGACGCTCACGCGCCACCCGGATGGCTGCTTATTGGTTTACCCCCGGGCACAGTGGGAAATTAAACGCGAACAGATTGTGGCCTTCCCGATGCAGGCTCGTGCGCTCCAGCGCTTGTTACTTGGTAATGCTCAGGACGTAGAAATTGATGGATCAGGACGCATTTTGATTGCGCCTGAGCTGCGCTCGGCTGCTGGCTTCACGCGTGACGTGATGCTGTTGGGCATGGGCGCGCACTTTGAATTATGGGATGCCGCTGCCTTGGCTCGCCGAGAGGCTGCTGATTTGTCGCAAGGCATGGGCGATGTACTGAACCAGTTTTCGTTTTAAGCCGTGACGCAGTATGTCCATCGGCCCGTTCTGCTCGAGCCGACAGTCGAGTCACTGGTGGGTGTGCAGTACGGACGTCGTGGTGCGCATGCATTAGATGAGCTGCCCGATCACCAGGCAAGATTGTCCGGTGTGTATGTGGACGGCACGTTTGGTCGCGGTGGACATTCGCGTGCGTTGTTAGCGCGGTTGAATGCTGATGCACGGCTGGTGGTGTTTGACAAGGATCCGCAGGCAATCGCTGCGGCACGCGAGTTGGCAGCACAGGACGCCAGAGTGACGGTTGTCCATGAGGGATTTTCAGGCATGGTTGACGCATTGTCTGCGTTGGGCGTGCATGAGGTGGATGGTGTGATGTTGGATCTTGGGGTGTCTTCACCTCAGATCGATGAGGCCGTGCGTGGTTTCTCATTCATGCGGGATGGTCCGCTGGATATGCGAATGGATACGACGCGAGGCGAGACAGTGGCGCAATGGTTGGCGCTGGCAAGTGTAGATGACATGCGGGAGGTCATAGGACGTTATGGCGAAGAACGGTTTGCTTTTCAGATTGCAAAGGCGATTGTTGCTCGCCGCGCAACAAGTCCGGTGGCAACCACGCTCGAGCTCGCCGAGCTCGTGTCAGGCACCGTCCGCACGCGCGAAAAGGGCCAGCATCCGGCTACACGCACCTTTCAGGCTTTACGGATTTACATCAATCATGAACTCGAAGAGCTCGAGAGCGCCCTCCCGGCA
>CAMCWG010000256.1 GCA_945882005.1 Bordetella parapertussis | reverse complement strand
AGGCGCAAGGCAAGCCCGTCACGGCATGACCAAAATGTTCAAACGCTGCTTGCTCAGAAAAGGAACCAGCGGGGCCCAAATAAGCGACCGTCAGCGATTGCTCAAGCGCGCGACAGGAGGAAATGATTTCAGTCCAAACCGACGCGATGCCCTCGGTTGGAAATGGGCCGCGATTGAGGTCTTGTAACTGTCGAATAACTTGCGACTCACGCTCAGGGCGCAGCACTGGGCCCGTTGCATTATGCTTGTGTTTGACCTCACCCACTTCTTGTGCGGTCAACGCGCGTCGATTCAATAGATCGAGAATTTCAGCATCGATCTGATCAATGCGCTGGCGTAACGGTAGCAACTGTTCTTGCAATGACTTATCCATGAGCGCGTTCGAAATCCTTGAGATAGTCTATGAGGGCCTGCACGCCCTCCAATGGCATTGCGTTATAGATTGAGGCGCGCATCCCACCAACACTTTTGTGCCCCTTCAACTGCATCAAGCCTCGCTCTTTAGCACCCGTTAAAAAGGCAGCATCAAGGGACGTATCGCTTAAGAAAAAAGGTACATTCATGCGTGAGCGTGCCGAAGGATGCACCGGCAAACTATAAAACGCGCTTTGATCAAAATAGTCGTAGAGTGCACGCGCCTTGACAATATTGCGCTGCTCAATCGCAGCTAAACCACCCTGCTGCTTGAGCCACTTAAACACTAACCCGGCGATATAAATTGCATACGTCGGAGGCGTGTTGTACATCGAGTGCTGTGCATCTACATTCTTGTAGTCGAAGGCGGAGGGACATATCGCCAAGGCGTGACCAATCAAATCCCGGCGCACAATGACCATCGTCAAACCCGCCGGTCCCGCATTCTTTTGCGCACCTGCAAAAATCATCCCGGCACGATCAACCTGCATCGGTCTGGAGAGGAAGTGCGATGATGCATCCACAACAAGCGGAACATCTGGCGCACCGAGCGTCTTCATCTCAGGCCAATCGACTGTTTCAACCCCACCAATGGTCTCATTGCTGCAGATGTGAAGATAGGCAGCATCTTTACGCACACGCCACGTACTCACATCAGGCAGCCACGTAGAAGGCGCCTGGTGCACGCCGTCTATCGTGGTAGCTACCGCGTTCGTCGCTGCTATTTGCGCATCACCATAGCGTTGGCATTCCTGATGTGACTTTGTCGCCCAGATACCACTGATGACAAAATCCGCTTTTGGCTGCGACACGCGACCCAAAAGATTAAGAGGAACAATCGCATTTTCAGCGGTTGCGCCACCCTGCATGAACAACACCGCATAGTCGCTGGGAATCGCGAGCAAGTCACGTAGATCAGCCTCGGCCTGGGAGCAGATCTCAATAAACTGCTCGCCTCGGTGAGACATCTCCATGACAGACATACCCGAGCCGTGCCAGTCCAGCATTTCTGCTGCGGCCTGCTCGAGCACGGGTTCCGGCATTGCAGACGGCCCTGCTGAGAAGTTCCAGGGACGCGCCATGTTAAGTCGCCGAATCGGCCCCGTCTGTTGTGTCTGTTGGTGCATCGGGTGAGGCGACATCTGGTGCATCTACGACATCTTCGCCATCATCGTCCGCATCACTTTCAACCACGCGACGTACACCAGACAGCATGCTGCCATCGTCCACGCTAATTAAAGTGACACCCTGCGTTGCACGCCCCATTTCGCGAATCTCTGCAACGCGCGTCCGCACGAGCACACCACCGGTTGTGATCAACATGATCTCGTCCGTGGCATTAGCCAGCACAGCCCCAACAACCTTGCCGTTTCGAGCGGAGGTCTGGATGGCAATCATGCCTTTCGTGCCGCGACCGTGACGGGTGTACTCCGTAATCGGCGTACGTTTGCCAAAGCCGTTTTGTGTCGCAGTCAGGACAGTCTGGGACTCATCACCCGACACCAGCATCGCAATCACATTTTGACCGTCTTCGAGCATCATGCCGCGCACACCGCGGGCATTACGTCCCATTGGGCGTACATCGTTTTCATCAAAGCGCACAGCCTTGCCAGAGTCCGAGAACAACATTACGTCATGTTTACCGTCTGTCAGTTCCGCCCCGATCAGGAAGTCTCCCTCATCGAGATCGACCGCAATGATGCCAGCCTTGCGTGGATTCGAAAAATCAGACAGTAGTGTCTTCTTGACCGTACCGCGCGAAGTCGCCATGAATACCGTCTGATCGTCGCTAAACGCCTTGATCGGTAAGACAACCGTTATTTTCTCACCGTCAATTAACGGGAACATATTAACGATTGGCTTGCCGCGTGACGTACGCGTTCCCTGGGGAACTTCCCAAACCTTGAGCCAGTACACACGACCGCGGTCAGAGAAACACAACAAGTAGTCATGTGTGTTCGCAATAAACAACTGATCAACCCAGTCATTTTCTTTTGTTGCGGTTGCTTGCTTGCCACGACCGCCGCGACGCTGCGCTCGGTACTCGGACAACGGTTGACTCTTGATATAGCCGCCATGCGAAAGTGTCACGACCATATCTGCTGGAGTGATTAAGTCTTCTGTGTCGAGCTCTGTAGCATTGAGTTCAATATCAGAACGACGTGCATCTTTGGCATTGATCGAGAACTCCGTCTTAATCGCCTGCAGTTCTTCGCTGATGATAACTGTGATGCGCTCAGGACGCGCCAGTATGTCCAGCAGGTCCGAGATTGTGTCCATCACCGACTTGTATTCGCTGACAATCTTATCTTGCTCAAGTCCGGTCAGGCGCTGCAAGCGCATATTCAAAATTTCTTGCGCTTGCGTTTCACTTAAGCGATAGAGCCCGTCAGATTGCAAGCCATAGGTTTCCGGCAGATTATCTGGGCGGTATGCAGTACGTCCGCCAACAGCCTCGGTATCCGCACGCGAAAGCATTTCACGTACCAACGACGAATCCCAGGACTTGTCCATCAGGTCTTGTCGCGCGACGGGTGGCGTCGGTGCCGCTTTGATGATTGCAATGAACTCATCAATATTTGCAAGAGCAACGGCCAGACCTTCGAGTACATGACCGCGCTCGCGCGCTTTGCGCAACTGGAATACCGTGCGACGCGTGACGACTTCACGACGGTGCGACAGGAAGTATTCGACCATCTGCTTTAAGTTAAGCAGGCGTGGTTGGCCATCCACAAGCGCCACCAAGTTCATCCCAAAGGTGTCTTGCAGTTGCGTATGCTTGTATAGATTGTTGAGAATGACCTCAGGCACTTCGCCGCGCTTGAGCTCAATCACCAGACGCATACCGTCTTTATCGGACTCGTCCCGGATATCAGAAATGCCTTCGATCTTCTTTTCGTTGACGAGTTCGGCGATACGCTCTTGCAACGTCTTTTTGTTGACCTGGTAAGGCAAGGCGTCGACCACGATCGACTGACGGTTGCCCTTCTCCATGTCTTCAAAGTGGGTCTTGGCGCGCATGATCACGCGACCACGTCCAGTGCGGTAGCCTTCACGCACACCCACGATGCCGTAAATAATGCCACCGGTGGGGAAGTCAGGCGCGGGGATGAGCTCGATGAGCTCATCGACAGAACAGTCAGGATTGCGCAGACAATAGAGACAGCCGTCAACAACTTCAGCCAAATTATGCGGCGGAATGTTGGTGGCCATACCAACTGCGATACCCGAGCTACCGTTCACTAGTAAGTTAGGCAAGCGCGAGGGCAAGAGCAACGGCTCGTTCTCACTGCCGTCATAGTTCGGCCCAAAGTCGACCGTCTCTTGATCAATATCGGCAAGGAGTTCGTGCGCGATTTTGGATAAACGAATTTCGGTATAGCGCATCGCCGCAGCGTTATCGCCATCGATCGAGCCGAAGTTACCCTGCCCATCAACCAGCATATAACGTAAGGAGAAGTCCTGAGCCATACGCACAATCGTGTCGTATACCGCCTGGTCTCCGTGCGGGTGATACTTACCAATCACGTCACCAACGATTCGCGCAGATTTTTTGTAAGCGCGATTCCAGTCGTTGTTGAGTTCGTGCATCGCGAATAAAACACGACGATGTACCGGTTTAAGACCATCCCGGACATCCGGGAGGGCGCGCCCTACGATTACGCTCATTGCGTAGTC
>CAMCWG010000255.1 GCA_945882005.1 Bordetella parapertussis | reverse complement strand
AGTTGATAATGCCGCACGCATTTTGACCGCGAAGATGGGTCAGTACATGGGGCAGGCAATTGTGATTGAAAATATTCCCGGATCGTCTGGTTTGATTGGTGCGGACCGCTTAGCTAAGTCGACACCTGATGGCTATACGCTTGGCGGTGTGAACGACAGCGTCTTGACGATGATCCCGCACATCTACCCGAACATGCCCTGGAATGCGCTCAAGGATTTTGATCCCGTGTCGCTCGTGGGAACAATTGAATGGGGAATCGTGGTTCCTCCTAACTCACCTTATAAAACGCTTGCCGAGTTATTGGCTGCCGCAAAGGCCAACCCCGGTAAAATTAATTATGGCTCCGGGGGTAATGGCAGTCCACAGCATATTGCGATGGCATTGTTGACACAACATACTGGCGTCAAGATGACACACGTTCCTTATAAAGGGGCAACGCCTGCAGCTGTAGCAGCGGCAGCTGGTCAGGTTGATGTGTCTTATCAAGGTTTGGGTACAGTTACGGGCTTAATCGGTGGCGGCAAGCTAAAGTTGCTCGCCGTGTCTACACCGGAGCGGTTGCCTCAATATCCAGACACCCCAACGGTATCGCAGGCCGGCACAAAGGATTTCCTGTTCAATTCTTGGTTTGCGATTGTTGCTCCTGCCGGAACGCCCAAAGAGATCGTTGCAAAGTTGAATGTTGAAATTCAAAAGGCCTTGTCTGATCCCGAAACCAGAAAAAAGATTGTGGATCTTGGTGTCACAATTCGCGGAACAGGTGCGGATGAGTTTGGAGCGGCCACTAAAAAACAGTATGAGCTCTACGGAAGACTCATACGTGATAATGGAATCAAAGCCGATTAGGCCTTATCGATATAGCCACAAAGCGAGAAGCTGTTGGATCAAAATATTTCTGTCATTACGACTATAGCCGCAGCTTTCATCGCCGCGCTAGGTCTTGGCTTTCTCGCAGAGAAGATAAAGGTTCCCGCACTGGTTGGATATCTGGTGGCCGGAATTGTGATTGGACCCGGCACGCCTGGGTACATTGCAGATACGGAAGTGGCGTCGCAGTTATCCGAGATTGGCATCATGCTGTTGATGTTCGGGGTGGGGTTGCACTTTTCCCCAAGCGAGTTGTTTTCCGTCAAGCGCGTGGCCGTACCAGGTGCCTTGATCCAGATGGGGGTCACAACGACAGTGGGGGCGGGCATCGCCTGGCTTTGGGGCTGGGGGGTTGCGCCCAGTCTTATTTTTGGCTTATGTCTAGCCTGCGCAAGTACTGTCGTTTTGCTGAAATCGCTCGAAGTACGCGGTGAGCTCGACACGATGGGCGGCCGTATCGCGGTTGGTTGGCTTGTTGTACAGGATTTAGTGACGGTCCTCGCGTTGGTGTTGCTCCCACCTTTTGCTGAAATGATTGGTGGTTCAAAAAGTGTGACGAATGCCGCAAGTGCTGCGCCGGTGTCACTGTGGTGGACAGTTGGTAGCACACTGCTTTTAGTGGGTGCCTTTGTGGCTTTGATGTTCATTGTGGGCAAGCGTGTCTTGCCATGGTTGCTCTGGCAAGTAGCTAAAACGGGGTCTCGCGAACTTTTCACGCTTGCCGTCGTAACCACTGCCATTGGAATCGCTTTGGGTGCGTCTGCTTTTTTCAATGTATCGTTTGCGCTGGGTGCTTTCGTAGCTGGTACGGTGATGCGGGAGTCTGAATTTAGCCATCGGGCTGCGCAAGAGACGCTTCCCTTGCGTGATGCATTCTCGGTTTTGTTCTTTGTATCGATCGGGATGATGGTCGATCCTGCAGTCTTTCTCGATCAGCCATGGCGCATTCTTGTGGTTGTGCTGGTGGTGATGTTTGTTAACTTCGCGAGCGCCGTCGCTATAGTTATCGCTAATCGCTACCCGTTGAGCACCGCACTTTCGATCGGAGCAAGTCTTGGGCAGATCGGTGAATTCTCTATCATTCTGGGTGGCTTAGCGTTAGGGCTAGGTATCATTAAATCCGAGGTGATGAACCTTATATTGGCCGGAGTTTTGTTATCGATTACGTTCAACACATTGTTATTTAAGGCGGTCGAGCCCCTGCGTCGCTGGGTGCTGAGCCGCTCAGCTGTGGCTAGACGACTCGATCAACGGCAGGATCCGACGGCCGCGTTGCCGATGAGTACTGATCGTAAATACCTGGAGGGACAACTCGTTCTTGTGGGGCATGGGCGCGTGGGTAAACGGATTGCGCTTGCACTGACCGAACGTGGAATTCCATACGTCATTGTCGAGCAAAGCCGAGAGCGGGTTGAAGAGCTGCGTGAACAAGGTTTTGCTGCCGTCTCGGGCAATCTTGGGGATCCTGAGGTGTTGATTCAAGCGCACATTGCAAAGGCCGCGATGTTGGTCATCGCAACACCCGACACTGTGCATGTCAGACAAATGGTCGAGACGGCCAGACTGCTCAATCCCGCGATTGAAGTCATCGTGCGCACGCACAGCGAAGATGAATCAGAGTTACTGACAGCAGACGGATTCGGGAAGATATTTTTTGGTGAAGAGGAATTGGCCAAAGGAATGGTGCGCCATATCTTTGATCGGTTTGCACCGAAGGCGCACTGATGTGATGCCCACATCCGTTCAGAACTGACGCGCTGGGCGCCGGTTATTCAGGACATGGGCATCAAAGCTAATTAAGCAGCAGTATTAGTTGAGCTTAATGCCGGACTCTTTAATGATGCGACCCCAGTTGGCGTAGTCCTTTTTGACGAAGGCGTCGAAGTTTTGCACTGTTCCACCGCCAGGAGCTACACCCGCAGCTTTAAAGCGCGCGATGACATCCGGATCAGCTAGTACGCGGTTAAGTTCTTTGTTGAGGGTTGCAACGGCTGCAGGTGGTGTACCTGCAGGGGCAAATAAACCAGTCCAGATGTTGAAGTCCATACCCTTTGCTACGGTTTCATTCAGCGTTGGGACGTTTGGGAATTCCGGCGACCTCTGAGCGCTGGTGACTGCCACGGCGAGGAGCTTGCCGCTCTTAGCATGCGGGGCCAACGAAGCTAGAGTGCCTATGTAAACATCAACCTGACCACCCATGACGTCGGTGATGGCTGGGCCAGCGCCCTTATAGGGAACTTGTAGCAGATTGATATTCGCACGTTTCTTGAAATCTTCTCCAACTACGTGACCAAGTGTACCTAGGCCTGCAGTACCCCAGCGCAAACCTTCAGCCGACTTGCCCTTTCTCACGAGATCTTGCGGTGTTTTGAGGTCTGATTTTGGCGAGGTACCAATGCCTGCGGGCGTCACTGAGACTTGAATGACTGGTGCAAAACTCTTGACGCTATCGTAGGTCAGATTGTTGTACAGCCATGGACCAAGCATCATATTGTCCGTTTGACCCATGACAAGCGTATATCCGTCTGCGGGCGCCTTCGATGCAAACTCAATTGCAAGGTTGCCGCCAGCACCTGGTTTGTTTTCTACGATAACTTGCCAGCCCGTCAGCTCTCCGAGCTTTGCCGCAACAATCCTTGAGACGAAGTCTGTGCCGCCCCCAGGAGGAAAGGGGCAAAGAATTTTGATGGGTTTATCAGGAAACTTTTGAGCCGTCGCTGTCAGTGGAAGAGCAGCCAAGGACATTGCGACGACCAAAGCCGACTTCATTAAGTGATTCATGATTTTCATGAGGTGTTCTCCGATTTTGTTATGTGCCCGAACGGAATTCGCCGTCGAGCAAGTGTCTCATACGGTAGGTTAGGGGGTGAAATCTGTCAAGTTAGTGAAATCCTACCTGCCAGTGACTCCGCGACAGAAGGCGCTCTGGTCGCCACTGTTGATAAAGCCGCACTGAGAGGAGGCATTGCCCGCGATGGCCCTACACATGGCTGCCTTGTCATTGTCATTGATGAAACCACACTGGCTTGGCTGACGGCCAGAGATGCCACGGCACATCGCTTGCAGGTCGTTATTGTTAATAAAGCCGCACTGACTCGGCTCAGATCCCGCAATAGCCCGGCAGAGGGCTTGCTGATCGCCATTGTTGATAAATCCACATTGGCTCACCCCGCCGCCTGCCACTGCTCGGCACATGGCAGCTTGATCGCCGTTATTGATGAAACCGCCTTGACTTGTACTGCGT
>CAMCWG010000254.1 GCA_945882005.1 Bordetella parapertussis | reverse complement strand
TGCGGCAACGCCCCTGCCGAATGGGTCCACAGCGTCTGGTCGATTGCGCACTGACCCGCCAAGGTCACCGCCTCCTCGCGCAGAGAATCATCCGCTGTACGCGGACGCCAAAATTCAAAGCTACTGCCCGCATGCGCTTGAACCGCGAGCATTAAATTATCAAATACCGACAGCTGCTTAAAAATATTTGTGATTTGATAGGAGCGCGACAACCCAGCGGACACACGCGCATGGGGCGACAGACGCGTCACATCGCGATCACCTAGCTGCAGCTGGCCCGAGTCGGAGGCAATCGTGCCGGACAGCAAATGGATCAGTGTGGACTTCCCCGCACCATTGGGACCGATGAGCGCATGGATTTCGCCGGGCATGACCGTGAGCGAGACTTCGTCACACGCAACCAGTGCGCCATAGCGCTTTGTCAGTTGATGCGCCTGTAATGCGACTGTCATGCTGCACGCTCTGCTTTGGAGGAGCGCGTCGTAAAGGTGGTCCAGGCTCCCGCAAGCCCGCGCGGTGCAAACAACACGATCGCGAGTAACAACAAGCCTAGCGGCATATGCCAGTAGTCCGTGTAGAGGCGCAAAACCTCTTCTAGCCAAAGCATCACTGCCGCGCCGACAACGCCGCCATAGCGCAAACCGATCCCACCTACGATCACCATAATGATCAGGCTCGCCGAGGACGTCCAGTGCATCAAACTGGGGGATACAAACAAGTTGTGATTCGCCAGCAAGGCGCCAGCGAGACCAGCAACCGCACCAGCAAGTACAAACGCCAGCAACTTGATCTTGAATACTGGATACCCCAGAGCCTCCATACGTGCTTCATTTTCACGGATCCCCTGTAACGCCTGGCCAAACCGCGCTTGCACGACACGATTGATCAGGCAGAGACATCCCACAACAATCGCGAGCACCACATAGTAGGACGTCATGTCGTTGGCCAAATTTAATCCAGGCAACTGCAAGGGTGCTGGTAAGTTAATGCCATCTTCACCACCGTATTGACGTAACGAGATGAACAAATAAAACACCATCTGCGCAAACGCGAGCGTGATCATGATGAAGTACACCCCGCGGGTGCGCAGCGAAACCAACCCCACAATCAAAGCCAGTACAGCAGAGACCAGCATCGCAATTGGCCAAGCCAGCCAAGCTTGCTGCATACCCTGCGTCGACAGAATCGCAGCGACATAGGCTCCCGCACCAAAGAATGCAGCATGACCAAGTGCCACCATCCCGCCATACCCAAGGATAAAGTTTAGGCTGCTTGCCGCGAGTGCAAAAATCAACACGCGACGAACGAAAGACACATAAAACTCAAGATTCAGCGCAGGAGCAATCAGTGGGAATGCGATCAATACAATGAGGCATAGCCAAGGCAGACGAGAAGAAAGCGCTTGCATCATCATCCGCGCGCCGGGAACAAACCGGCTGGCCTAAACACCAACACAACTGCCATCAAAATATAAATTGATATCGCCGCCAAAGTTGGACCAACACTTGAGGCAACGGCAGGTGAAAAAAATATTTTCAACAAGGTGGGCAAAAAAGCACGCCCAGCCGTATCGACAAAGCCTACTAACAATGCGCCCACAAAAGCGCCACGAATCGAGCCGATTCCGCCGATGACGATACACACCAACACCAAAATCAGAATTTGCTCGCCCATCCCCGCTTGAATAGCCGTGACCGGACCTAGCATTGCACCCGCCAAGGCGGCTAGCATCGCACCCAAAACAAATACACCCAAAAATAACAAGGGCACACGTACACCCATCAAGGTGGCCATTTGCCGATTAGAAGCACCGGCACGCACCAGCACGCCAGCACGCGTTCGCGTGACAAAGAGATACAGACCGAGCGCTGCGGCAAGGCCCACTGCAATAATCAGAAGCCGATAGGCGGGATACAACATGTCGGGCAAGATATGCACGGGTCCAGAAAGTGCCACAGGCATACTCATCATGACGGGAGCAGGCCCCCAAATCATCTTCACGACATCGTTGGCGATCAAAATAATGGCGAAGGTGCCAAGCACTTGCGCTAAGTGATCGCGCACAACCAAGCGTCGTATCAACACAAGCTCAATAATTAAACCGACCAAGCCTGTCACCACCGCAGCAACGACGACAGCAAGCAGAAAGGATTGGGTGGCCTGCATGGTCTGGGCGGCAACATAGGCGCCCGCCATGTACAACGAGCCATGCGCCACGTTCAGGATATCTAGAATCCCAAACACAAGCGTCAGGCCCGCTGCAATCAAAAACAACATCAAACCGAACTGTAGGCCGTTTAGCAACTGCTCGGCGATCAGTGTCGCGCTCATATCAAGACAACAGTCGGCTTAGATGTCTTTATTTCTTGCACTCACCCACGTATACGTCCTGGTAAGAGTCGAACACTTTACCAACCAGCTTGTTGGTGATGCTGCCGTCTGCGGCTTTTTCAATCACGCGCACGTAGTAAGGCTGGATCGGGAAGTTGTTGACGCCATACTTGAAGGGGCCACGTACCGATTGGAAATCAGCCTTTTTGAGTGCAGCAACGACCGCAGCACGATCGGCAACTTTGCCGCCAACTGCTTTAACAGCGGCATCCATCGCCATGACCGTGTCATACGCTTGTGCGGCGTAAACCGAAGGTTGGCGGTTGTTGTATTCCTTGCGGAAGGCGGCTACGAACGCTTTGTTCTGGGCATTGTCCAGATCATGCGCCCATTGGGCCGTGTTAAACATACCGATCATCGGCTCACCCACCGCACGAATCACATCCTCGTCTGCCGAGAAGCCAGGGCCTACGATTTTGACGGTTTTATTTAAACCGGCCGAAACGAATTGCTTGATAAAGTTGATGCCCATGCCGCCTGGCAAAAAGATGTAAATCGCGTCAGGCTTGGCATCACGGATCTGTGCAAGCTCTGCAGCGTAGTCGATTTGGCCGAGCTTGGTGTAAACCTCTTGATTCACAGCCGACTTATACCCACGCTTGAAGCCGTTTAACGCATCCTTGCCAGCAGGATAGTCTGGGGCCATGATGACCATTTTCTTAAAGCCGCGGTCGGCGGCCACTTTACCGGCCGCTTCATGAAAAGCGTCGTTCTGGTAGGACACACCAAACCAGTAGTCATTACATTGCGCACCCGCAAACTGGCTCGGGCCAGGGTTGTTCGACAGATAAGGCACTTTTGCCGCAAACAGCGCTGGACCCACGGCAAGCGCAACGTTAGAGCCAATTGGGCCTGTAAAGAAATCAATCTTGTCCCGCTGGATGTAACGGCTCACCAGTTGGCGCGCCTGGTCGGGATTGCCGCCCATGTCTGCCTGCAAAAACTCGGCAGGCTGGCCACCGAGCTTTCCACCTAATTGTTTGATGGCTAAATTGAAGCCATCACGTGCCTCAGCACCTAAGGCCGCAAACGGGCCTGAGAGGTCGTTGGCAATACCGACTTTAATAGGGGTTTGGGCCAAGACCAAGCAAGGCAACAAGGCGGCAGCCGCAAACAATTTTTGAATCAGGCGCATCTCTAGATCTCCTAGGTGTTTAAGTCCCGCCAATTAGACCTGGCACGGGCAAAATTCGTCACCGCAAATAGTAGCAGGTGAGCCGCCTTTTGCCACCCCATGGCAAGAACTAGGTTCAGTAGCGCTAGTGGTATACCCGGTCTCAAAACAGGTGATAATTGCGTTTTGTTCACTCTCCCCTGTGACCCACTATGGCCGTTAACCTGCATATCCCAAAAGATGACGCTGTCTATCCCGTTCCCGGCGTCGAAATCGGTGTAACCGAAGCCGGCATCCGCAAAGCGGACCGTCGCGATCTGACCGTCTTCAAACTAAGCACCGGTTCGACGGTTGCTGGAGTGTTCACCCGCAATCGATTCTGCGCGGCGCCCGTCCTGGTTTGCCAAGAGCATCTGAGCGCAGGCGCTGAAATTCAGGCCCTCGTGATTAACACCGGCAACGCCAACGCAGGTACGGGCGAACCAGGCCTACAGGCGGCCAACGAAACCTGCGAGGCCCTGGCCAAACTGATGGGGCTTCAAAGTAATCAAATCCTGCCCTTCTCAACCGGGGTGATTCTTGAACCCCTCCCCGTTGACCGAATCAAAGCGGGCCT
>CAMCWG010000253.1 GCA_945882005.1 Bordetella parapertussis | reverse complement strand
TATGAAACCCAGAGCCAATCTACTGAATTTTGAACAAGCCCGCGAACAGCTTCTAAACAGTGCTGTTGGCTTGACCGCAACACAAACGCTACCCATTCTGCAAGCACAAGGTCGCGTTCTCGCGAAGGCAGTCGTGTCGCCCATCAATGTCCCGGGTTTCGATAACTCGGCGATGGACGGCTACGCATTGAACGTCACACAAATTGACGCTCCAGCTGAAACCTTCGCTGTCGTGCAACGCATCGCGGCGGGTCAAACCGGCACCGCGCTCGCGCCGAACACTGCCGCACGGATTTTTACGGGTGCCCCTGTCCCGGAGGGCGCGAACGTCGTCGTGCCGCAAGAGAATACGCAAGAAGACAACGGCGCATTACGTTTGACCCAACCTATTCAGCCCGGCCAACACATTCGACGCAAAGGTGAAGACATTGCCGAACAAGGCCTGGTCTTGCCCGTCGGGCAACGGCTTGGTGCGCAACACCTGGCCATGCTTGCCTCGATTGGTATCGCACAAGTCGAAGTATTTGCCCCTCTTAAAGTCGGCGTATTTTTCACGGGCGATGAGCTAACAGAGCCCGGGCAGGCGTTGGCGCCCGGAGCAATTTACAACAGCAACCGCTATGCAATTAACGGGCTACTGAAGCAATTAGGCTGTGCGGTCAACGACTACGGCATCGTGCGCGATTCGGCACAAGCCACGCGGGATGCGCTCTCAAAAGCAGCCGCTGAAAATGACGTCATCATCACCTGCGGCGGCGTCTCGGTAGGGGAGGAAGATCACGTCAAAGGTGCCGTCCAGGCGCTCGGTTCGCTAGACCTCTGGCAAATATCCATGAAGCCGGGCAAGCCGCTTGCTTACGGTCGCGTCAACCAAGCGAACTTCATCGGTTTGCCTGGCAATCCGGTCAGCTCTTTTGTGACGTTTCTATTAATGGCTCGCCCCTTCTTACTCAAACGGATGGGCGTTGCTGACACCAGCCTACGCTATTTGACCGCGACCTCGGGGTTTAGCTGGCCACGTCCAGACAAGCGCCGCGAGTTTTTGCGGGTAAAGATTGGTAATGACGCAGCGGGTCAGCCTGTGCTGGAACTCTGGCCCAATCAAGGGTCAGGGGTGATGAGCAGCTTATCCTGGGCTGACGGCCTAGTCGACCTTGCCCCAGAAACAACCATCGCACCGGGTGACAAACTGCGGTATCTTTCGTTATCCGAACTTCTTTATTAAGCACTGGTCATGAACCTACAGCTTCTGTACTTTGCACAGCTTCGCGAGAAGTTTGGCCGAGCCCAAGAGACCATAGAGGCACCCGCATCGGTCCATACTGTTGCAGACCTCATCGCTCACCTCGCGAGCAGAGGAGGTATTTGGCAAGAAACTTTTTCTGGCGGGCAAGCGTTCAGGGTTGCCATCAACCAAGACATGGTTGAACTAACCGAGACGCTGAGCGATGGCGCCGAAGTCGCCATCTTTAGGCCGGTCACAGGTGGTTAGATGAGCGCTCGCCTTTCCGTTTCTGTACAAGAAGCTGATTTCGACTTCAAGCATGAGCATGCGCAACTCGTATCAGGCGATAAGGGAGTTGGCGCCGTGGTTGCCTTCATCGGCATGGTTCGCGATTTAAATCTGGCGGACGATGTTGTGGCCCTTGAGCTTGAACACTACCCCGGCATGACTGAAAAGTCTTTAATGCGTATCGCTGAACAAGCCGTACAACGCTGGTCGCTTCAGGCAGCCCGCATCGTTCATCGGATCGGCAAAATGTATCCCGGCGACCAGATTGTTATGGTGCTGACTGCCAGCGCCCATCGCGGGGACGCTTATGAGGCAAATCAGTTCATGATGGACTACCTCAAAACAGAGGCGCCCTTCTGGAAGAAAGAATGGACGCCTAAAGGTCCACGCTGGATCGAAGCGCGTGACAGTGACGACCACGCAGCCGAAAAATGGAAACAGTGACGCCACGCAACCCTTCCGCCAGCTCAGTGCCCGTTGTATACGACGCGCTGATTCTGGCTGGTGGACGAGGCACACGATTATCGGGGCGCGACAAAGGTTGGATCATGTGGGATGGCCTGCCGCTGATCGAACACACACTAGCCCGACTTAAAGCGCAAACGCCCGCACCTGCTCGTATCCTAATCAGCGCGAATCGCAACATCGATGCCTACCAACAAACTGGCCATGTTGTGGTGACTGACGAACGCCCAGATTTTATGGGGCCACTTGCTGGAGTAGAAGCAGGTCTGATGCGATGTAAAAAAAATCCACTGCTGGTTGTGCCCTGCGACACCCCCTTACTGCCAGACAATTTGTTCGAGTGCCTGTCACAGGCCCTGAGCGAGCATCCTGACAGCCCTGCTGCGTTCGCGACCACGAGTGACGGGCCGCAACCGCTATGTTGTTTGCTGCGCCCATCGATCGCTGGCAGTCTTGGAAAATACCTGGATGTCGGCCACGGATCGGTCTTACGTTGGCTCGAACAATCCAAAGCTCAAAGCGTTGAATTTAATGACACGCGAGCCTTTAGTAACTTTAATAATCTTGAAATGTTTGACACACCACGGAACCCCGCATGAGCAATCACCTGACACACTTTGATGCGGCCGGCCAAGCACACATGGTCGATGTCTCTGCCAAAGCAGAAACGCACCGTCGCGCTACCGCCCAAGGGCGCATCACCATGCAAGCCGCGACGATTAAAAGCTCACGGAGGGCACTGCGGCGAAAGGCGACGTTTTAGGGATCGCACGCTTAGCCGGCATCATGGCCGCCAAGCAGACCGGAGCGCTCATCCCCCTCTGTCATCCGATTCCGCTGACGCGTGTGACTGTTGATTTCACGACCGATCCAACGACAAACAGTGTGAACTGCACTGCCACCTCCGAAACCGTGGGTCGTACCGGCGTCGAAATGGAAGCGCTGACTGCCACGAGCGTAGCGCTATTAACCATCTATGACATGCTCAAGGCGATTGACCGTGGCATGGTGATGGACGGTATCAAGCTCATTGAGAAGCACGGCGGGAAGAGCGGTAGCTGGGTAGCGGAATAAGTCGCTACTCACTTCATCGTACTGCTTGACACCTATTAAACGGGGGTCTTATAAAAGTCAGGCATTTCTCAAAATGCCTTTAGCTGGTGTTAGCTTCTGCTGCGCCGGCAACCCACTTGGGTACTAGCCACCTTCGGGTGGTTTTTTATTAAGGTAGTCTATGACAGATGAAATAGCCATATGTATTCAAGCCAATAAACTGAGCAAAGGGACGGTCAGGCGCTTTTTTGAGACATTAAACCCAGGTACGGATGGCACAAACAGTCTGTCCGATGACGATGAAAGTTTTAATGATGACGGACTTGCGCTAGTGCTGGGTAAAGAGGTACGCGGCTTATACCTCTACCGAGCATTTCCAAGCGTTCAGGCTGACACGACCTTGTATTACCCTTACGGTGGAATGTTGATTGAAGATCGTTATATGAAACGGCATCAATCGTTGATTGAACGTCTCATATATGAACTCAAGGCAGATTCAAAAGTACAGATAATAGTTAGTCTCGATCAACAGCCCATGCACCAATCCGAGGGAATTGTCGAAGGTGAGACATTTTGGTTTGCGCTAGGCTTTTCACCTTTAGATGTACAAGTTCATTATCGTGGTGCGATTAAATACCAGGATACCGAAGATAAATCAGATTTTTCGGTAAGCAAATACGAGGGTGGCAGTGCCACTACGAACACACAGTTATCCGACTTGTATCGAGAAGCTTATAAACGACGCGCAGGAATCCCTCGTGTCACGCCCGAGAGTATTGCCAGGCAATTATCTATCCCTAGTTGTTCGTATTTGATTATGCGCCACGGCGACGAGTTGATAGGTCAGGCCACTTTATTCATATCTCAAAGTGAATGCTATGTGGACAGCATCTACGTCAAGCGATCCTACTGGGGGACGGGTGCAGCAGATAAATTGACACAGTCATTATTTAGCTATGCCAAAAACAATGAGTGCCAAACTGTATCGGGTACGGCTGCGTCCAATAATCGAGCAAGCCGCTCTTTAATGGAACGCTTTGGACTAACCGCTCAGCATCAAGTTAAACGAATGGTGTTTAACCTCTGAACGAATCGGCAAACCAACGTACATCGGTCTGC